>NZ_JBICMC010000079.1:0-141749 GCF_043106005.1 Pseudomonas sp. GLN_2
GGTAACGAAGGCTACACCTTCGCCAACGTCAACGGCGTGCCGCAACCAAACGACCAGGACCACACCGTCGACATCATGTTCGTGGTCGACCCGGGCAAGCGTGCCTACGTCAACCGCATCAACTACCGCGGCAACACCAAGACCGAAGACGAAGTGCTGCGTCGCGAAATGCGCCAGATGGAAGGTGGCTGGGCGTCGACCTACCTGATCGACCAGTCCAAGACCCGCCTGGAGCGCCTGGGCTTCTTCAAGGAAGTCAACGTCGAGACCCCGCAGGTGCCTGGCACCGACGACCAGGTCGACGTCAACTACAGCGTCGAAGAGCAGGCCTCCGGCTCGATCACCGCCAGCGTCGGTTTCGCCCAGAGCGCCGGCCTGATCCTGGGGGGGTCGATCAGCCAGAGCAACTTCCTCGGTACCGGTAACAAGGTGTCCATCGGCCTGACCCGTTCGGAATACCAGACCCGTTACAACTTCGGCTTCGTTGATCCCTACTTCACTGCCGATGGCGTCAGCCTGGGCTACAACGCCTTCTACCGCAGCACCGATTACGACGACCTCGACGTCGACGTTGCCAGCTATGCGGTGGACAGCTACGGTGCCGGCGTCAGCCTGGGCTACCCGATCAGCGAAACCTCGCGCCTGACCTACGGCCTGAGCGTGCAGCAGGACAAGATCAAGACCGGCAAATACACCGTTGACGAGATCTTCGACTTCCTCGAGCAGGAAGGTGACAACTTCCTGAACTTCAAGGCCTCGATCGGCTGGTCCGAGTCGACCCTGAACAAAGGCGTACTGGCCACCCGTGGTCACTCGCAAAGCCTGACCCTGGAGTCCACCGTTCCGGGCAGCGACCTGTCGTTCTTCAAGCTTGACTACCGTGGCCAGCTGTTCAAGCCGATCACCAGCGACTACACCCTGCGCCTGCATACCGAGCTGGGCTATGGTGATGGTTACGGCAGCACCTCCGGCCTGCCGTTCTACGAGAACTATTTCGCGGGTGGTTTCAACTCCGTCCGTGGCTTCAAGGACAGCAGCCTGGGCCCGCGCAGTACCCCGAGCATCGGCGAGGCCGCAGGTGGCAAGCCAGGCACCATCGCCGACCCGGATCAGGATCCGTTGCCGTTTGGTGGTAACGTGCTGGTGCAAGGCGGTGCCGAGCTGCTGTTCCCGCTGCCGTTCGTCAAGGACCAGCGTTCACTGCGCACTTCCGTGTTCTGGGACGTGGGTAACGTGTTCGACACCAATTGCGGCAACAAACCTGATTGCGAGAAGGTCGGGTTCTCGGGCATGGCCAGTTCGGTCGGCCTGGGCGTGACCTGGATTACCGCACTGGGCCCGTTGAGCTTCAGCCTGGCAATGCCGGTCAAGAAGCCGGACGATGCCGATACCCAGGTGTTCCAATTCTCTCTGGGCCAGACCTTCTAAGGTCGGCCCTTGCTTAATGACAACGGTTTATCCAGGAGTGCATCGTGCGTAAATTGGCTCAATTGGCCGTAGTGGCCGCGGCGCTGGTCGCCACCCCGGCTTTCGCCGAAATGAAGGTTGCTGTCCTGAACTACCAGATGGCCCTGCTCGAGTCGGATGCCGCCAAGAAGTATGCGGTTGATGCCGAGAAGAAATTCGGTCCGCAACTGACCAAGCTGAAAAGCCTGGAAAGCAGTGCCAAGGGCATCCAGGACCGCCTGATCAAGGGCGGCGACAAGATGCAGCAGCAGGAGCGTGAGCGCCTGGAGCTCGAGTTCAAGCAAAAGGCCCGCGATTTCCAGTTCCAGTCCAAGGAACTGAACGAGGCCAAGGCCGTTGCCGACCGCGATATGCTCAAGCAACTGAAGCCGAAGCTGGATGGTGCTGTCGAGGAAGTGATCAAAAAGGGCGGCTACGACCTGGTCCTCGAGCGTGGTGCGGTCATCGATGTCAAACCTCAGTACGACATCACCCGCCAAGTCATCGAGCGCATGAACCAAGCACGTTGATATGAGTGTGACCATGACGCTAGGCCAGCTGGCCGAGGTACTCGGAGCTACCCTCAAGGGGCCCGAGGCGCTGCAGATTACCGGGCTGGCCACCTTGCAAGAGGCTGGTCCGACGCAGCTGAGCTTCCTCGCCAACCCGCAGTACCGCAAGTACCTGGACAACAGCCAGGCCGGCGCGGTGCTGCTCAAGGCTGCGGATGCCGAAAGCTTTGCCGGCAATACCCTGGTCGTTGCGGACCCGTACCTGGCTTACGCGCGGATTTCCCACCTGTTCGATCCCAAACCCAAGGCTGAGGCGGGAATACATCCCAGCGCCGTGGTGGCGGAAGATGCCCAGGTGGACGCCAGCGCCAGCATCGGGCCGTTCGCGGTCATCGAAAGTGGTGCGCGCATCGGCGCCAACGTCAGCATCGGCGCACACTGCTTCATCGGTGCCCGCTGTGTGGTCGGTGAAGGTGGATGGCTGGCACCGCGGGTCACGCTGTATCACGACGTGACCATCGGTAAGCGTGTGGTCATCCAGTCGGGTGCCGTGATCGGCGGCGAGGGCTTCGGCTTTGCCAACGAGAAGGGCATCTGGCGCAAGATTGCACAGATCGGCGGCGTCACCATTGGTGATGACGTGGAGATCGGCGTCAATACTGCTGTCGACCGTGGCGCGCTGTCCGACACCCGGATCGGCGACGGGGTCAAGCTGGATAACCAGATCCAGATCGCTCACAACGTGCAGATCGGTGATCACACTGCCATGGCTGCTTGCGTCGGAATCTCCGGCAGCACGCGCATCGGCAAGCACTGCATGCTGGCCGGTGGTGTGGGGCTGGTTGGGCATATTGATATTTGCGATAACGTTTTCGTTTCCGGAATGACCATGGTTACCCGTTCGATCACTGAACCGGGTTCCTATTCTTCCGGCACTGCCATGCAGCCGCTGGCTGACTGGCGCAAGAGCGCCGCGCGTATCCGCCACCTGGACGACATGGCCAAGCGTCTCCAGCAGCTGGAAAAACGCGTCGATACCGTGACCTCAGGTGGCCTGCCGACATCAGAAGGCTGATACCATTCCCTGAGCAAGAGTGAACAGTCGCTAGCTGGCTCCTCTTTGGATTGCAAAAGGAGCGTGTGGTCAGCACCTGCGCTCCCTATTCTTATTACAGGCTTCCCCACCGAAATGATGGACATCAACGAGATTCGCGAATACCTGCCTCACCGCTACCCGTTCCTGCTGGTAGACCGTGTGACGGATCTGGACTTCGAGGCCCAGAGCATTCGTGCCTACAAGAATGTCAGCATCAATGAGCCGTTTTTCAATGGCCACTTCCCGGCACACCCGATCATGCCGGGTGTCCTGATCATCGAAGCCATGGCCCAGGCGGCCGGCATCCTTGGTTTCAAGATGCTCGATGCCAAGCCGGCCGATGGCACCCTGTACTACTTTGTCGGTTCCGACAAGCTGCGTTTCCGTCAGCCGGTTCTGCCGGGTGACCAGCTTGTGCTGGAAGCCAAGTTCCTCAGCCGTAAAAGCATGATCTGGAAGTTCGAGTGCCGCGCCCTTGTCGATGGCAAGCCGGTCTGCTCGGCAGAAATCACCTGTGCGGAACGCTCCCTATGAATTCGATTGATCCTCGGGCCATTATCGATCCGTCGGCCAAGCTGGCCGACGGCGTCGAGGTCGGCCCTTGGTCGATCGTTGGCCCTGATGTCGAAATCGGGGAGGGCACCGTCATCGGCCCGCATGTTGTGCTCAAAGGCCCGACCCGCATCGGCAAGCACAACCGTATCTTTCAGTTTTCCTCGATCGGTGAAGACACCCCGGACCTTAAGTACAAGGGTGAGCCGACGCGCCTGGTGATCGGTGATCACAATGTGATTCGCGAAGGGGTGACCATCCACCGCGGTACTGTTCAGGACCGCGCGGAAACCACCGTGGGTGACCATAACCTGATTATGGCCTATGCCCACATTGGCCACGACAGTGTCATCGGCAACCACTGCATCCTGGTCAACAACACCGCGCTGGCAGGTCATGTACATGTGGGTGACTGGGCGATCCTGTCCGGTTACACCCTGGTTCACCAGTACTGCCATATTGGCGCCCACGCGTTTTCCGGCATGGGCACGGCCATTGGCAAGGACGTTCCGGCCTTCGTTACCGTGTTCGGCAGCCCGGCCGAAGCCCGCAGCATGAACTTCGAGGGCATGCGCCGCCGCGGTTTCAGCGACGAGGTGATCCATGTGCTGCGTCGTTGCTACAAGATTGTCTACCGTCAGGGCCTGACCGTCGAAGACGCGCTCAAGGAGCTGGCCGAACCGGCCACGCAACACCCTGAGGTCGAGCTGTTCCGTCAGTCGATCCTGAGCTCCGCTCGCGGCATCACGCGCTGATATGGCCCAGCTTTGCGTAGCGCTGGTCGCGGGTGAGGCCAGTGGCGATATTCTTGGTTCAGGCTTGATGCGTGCCCTCAAGGCACGCCACCCCGACGTGCGGTTCATCGGGGTTGGCGGCCCCTTGATGGAAGCTGAGGGCCTGCAATCCTATTTCCCCATGGAGCGTCTGGCCGTCATGGGGCTGGTCGAGGTACTCGGGCGTCTGCGCGAGCTGCTCAAGCGCCGTAAGTTGCTGATCCAGACCCTGATCGAAGAAAAGCCCGACGTATTCATCGGCATCGACGCCCCTGACTTCACCCTCAACATCGAACTGAAGCTGCGCCAGGCCGGGATCAAGACCGTGCACTATGTCAGCCCGTCAGTGTGGGCCTGGCGGCAGAAGCGCGTGCTGAAGATCCGCGAAGGCTGCGACCTGATGCTGACGCTGCTGCCGTTCGAGGCGCGGTTCTACGAAGAGCAGGGTGTGCCAGTGCGTTTTGTTGGCCACCCGCTGGCAGACACCATCCCGCTTGAAGCCGACCGCCCGGCCGCGCGCGTCGCGCTGGGCCTGGGCGAGGGGCCGGTGGTGGCGCTGATGCCGGGCAGCCGGGGTGGCGAAGTAGGGCGCCTGGGCGCGCTGTTCCTCGACGCCGCCGAGCGCCTCTGCCAACAAGTGCCGGGTGTGCGCTTCGTGTTGCCCTGCGCCAACGCCACGCGGCGCGCCCAGATCGAACAGATGCTTGAAGGGCGCCAACTGCCGCTGACCCTGCTCGATGGCCAGTCGCACCAGGCCCTGGCGGCCTGTGACGCGGTGCTGATCGCCTCGGGTACCGCCACCCTCGAGGCGCTGCTGTACAAGCGGCCGATGGTGGTGGCGTACCGCCTGGCGCCCTTGACCTTCTGGATTCTCAAGCGTCTGGTGAAAAGCCCTTACGTGTCATTGCCGAACCTGCTGGCCCAGCGAGAGCTGGTGCCCGAGTTGCTGCAGGACGACGCGACCAGCGAAGCGCTGGCCAACACCCTGGCGCCGCTGGTGCGCGATGGAAGCCAGCAGACCGAACGTTTCGACGAAATTCACCGCACCCTGCGCCGTGACGCTTCCAATCAGGCGGCCGAGGCGGTACTGGCCCTGCTCAAGGACCGCTGACATGCAAATTGGACTGGACTTCAACCTGGTAGAAGACCTGGTCGCCGGCGTTGACGAAGTGGGCCGTGGCCCGCTGTGTGGCGCGGTGGTAACGGCGGCGGTGATTCTTGATCCCGCGCGGCCGATTCTCGGCCTGAACGATTCGAAGAAACTCACCGAAGCCAGGCGTGAGGCGCTGTTCGACGAGATCTGCGAAAAGGCCTTGAGCTTCTGCATCGCCCGCGCCGAAGTCGAGGAAATCGACAGCCTGAACATCCTGCAGGCCACCATGCTGGCCATGCAGCGGGCAGTGGAGGGCTTGCACATTACGCCGAAGCTGGCCCTGATCGATGGCAATCGCTGCCCGAAGCTGGCGGTGCCAGCAGCACCGGTGGTCAAGGGGGATAGCCAGGTGCCGGCCATTGCGGCGGCATCGATCCTGGCCAAGGTGACCCGTGATCGGGAAATGAGTGCGTTCGAACTGATCTACCCGGGTTATGGCATTGGCGGGCACAAGGGCTACCCGACCCCGGTGCATCTCGAGGCCTTGGCGCGCCTTGGGCCTACGCCCATTCATCGGCGTTCCTTCGCCCCGGTGCGGGCGGCTTGGGAAGTGCGCGAAGGCGTCACCGATTCCCTGATCTGACCTATTGGGGCCGCTTTGCGGCCCTTCGCGGGCGCGCCCGCTCCCACAGGATTCATCGGTCTGAGCAGCGGGGCCATACCTGTGGGAGCGGGCGTGCCCGCGAAGGGCTGCAAAGCAGCCCCAAAAAAAGCCCCTAGTTAGGCTACAATCCCGCCCTTGTCGTTAAGCACTGCTACAGGATCTTCCATGTCGGTTCCCTTCGTTCACCTGCGCGTCCACTCCGAATTCTCGCTGGTCGACGGCCTGGTGCGGATCAAGCCGCTGGCCAAGGCGCTGACCGGGATGAACATGCCGGCGGTCGCGATCACCGATCAGAGCAACATGTGCTCGCTGGTGAAGTTCTACAAGACGGCCATGGGCGCCGGCATCAAGCCGATCTGCGGTGCCGACCTGTGGCTGGCCGGTGCCGACCCGGAAGCCCCGCTGTCGCGCATCTGCTTCCTGGCCATGAACCCCAAGGGCTATCGCAACCTCACCGAACTGATCTCGCGCGGCTGGACCGATGGCCAGCGCAATGGCCTGGTCATCCTCCAGCGTGAATGGATCGCCCCGGCCAGCGAGGGCCTGATTGCCTTGTCCGCGGGCAAGGAAGGCGACATTGGCATGGCGCTGCTGGCGGGTCGGCAAGACGAAGCCGAAGCGCTTCTTCAGGACTGGATGGGCATGTTCCCCGAGCGCTTCTACGTTGAAGTGCAGCGCACCAATCGCGCACGCGACGAAGAATACGTGCACGCGGCGGTGGCATTGGCCGACAAGCTTGGCGCCCCGCTGGTGGCTACCAACGACGTACGTTTCATCAAACAGGCGGATTTCGACGCCCACGAAACCCGCGTCTGTATCGGTGAGGGCTGGACCCTCGATGACCCGCGCCGCCCGCGTTGCTACAGCGACCAGCAGTACCTGAAGTCGGCGGAGGAAATGGCCGAGCTCTTCAGCGACCTGCCCGACGCCATCGCCAACACCGTCGAAATTGCCAAGCGCTGCAACATCCAGGTACAGCTGGGCAAGTACTTCCTGCCTGACTTCCCCACGCCCAATGGCATGGGCATCGATGACTACCTGCGGCATGTGTCCCACGAAGGCCTGGAAGAGCGCCTGGCCGTGCTGTGGCCGAAAGAGACCACACCCAATTACGAAGAAAAGCGTCAGGTTTACCTGGACCGCCTGAAGTTCGAGCTGGACATCATCATCCAGATGGGCTTCCCCGGTTACTTCCTGATTGTTATGGACTTCATCAAGTGGGCCAAGAACAACGACGTACCGGTGGGCCCGGGTCGTGGTTCGGGTGCCGGCTCGCTGGTGGCCTATGTCCTGAAGATCACCGATCTCGACCCGCTGGCCTACGACCTGCTGTTCGAGCGCTTCCTCAACCCTGAACGTGTTTCCATGCCCGACTTCGACGTCGACTTCTGCATGGACGGCCGTGACCGGGTGATCGACTACGTGGCCGAGGCCTACGGGCGTAATGCGGTGAGCCAGATCATCACCTTCGGTACCATGGCCGCCAAGGCGGTGGTGCGTGACGTGGCGCGGGTGCAAGGCAAATCCTATGGCCTGGCCGACCGCCTGTCGAAGATGATCCCCTTCGAAGTGGGCATGACCCTGGAGAAGGCCTACGAGCAGGAAGAAATCCTGCGTGACTTCCTCAAGGGCGACGAAGACGCCCGTGAAATCTGGGACATGGCCCTGAAGCTGGAGGGTGTGACCCGGGGTACCGGCAAGCACGCCGGTGGTGTGGTTATCGCACCGACCAAGCTCACCGACTTTTCGCCGATCGCCTGTGATGAAGAGGGTGGTGGCCTGGTAACCCAGTTCGACAAGGATGATGTCGAGGCCGCCGGCCTGGTGAAGTTCGACTTCCTCGGCCTGCGTACCTTGACCATCATCAAGTGGGCGATGGAGATCATCAACCGCGAGCAGGCCAAGAAGAACCTGCCCGACCTCAACATCGACTTCATTCCGCTGGACGACCGCAAGACCTACGAGCTGCTGCAGAAGGCCGAAACCACGGCGGTGTTCCAGCTTGAATCGCGCGGTATGAAGGAGCTGATCAAGAAGCTCAAGCCCGACTGCCTGGAAGACCTGATCGCACTGGTTGCGTTGTTCCGCCCGGGCCCGCTGCAATCGGGCATGGTGGACGACTTCATCAACCGCAAGCACGGCCGCGCCGAGCTGGCCTACCCGCACTCCGATTACCAGTACGAAGGCCTCAAGCCGGTACTGGCGCCAACCTACGGCATCATCCTTTACCAGGAACAGGTGATGCAGATCGCCCAGGTGATGGCAGGTTATACCCTGGGTGGCGCCGACATGCTGCGCCGGGCCATGGGTAAGAAAAAGCCCGAGGAAATGGCCAAGCAGCGCGGTGGTTTCATCGAAGGTTGCGTGGCCAACAATATTGATGCGGACCTCGCCGGTAACATCTTCGACCTGGTAGAGAAGTTCGCGGGCTACGGCTTCAACAAATCCCACTCCGCCGCCTATGGCCTGGTGTCGTACCAGACCGCCTGGCTGAAAACCCACTACCCGGCGCCATTCATGGCCGCGGTCCTGTCGGCGGATATGCACAACACCGACAAGGTGGTGGTGCTGGTGGAGGAGGTACGCAGCATGAAGCTGCGCCTCGACGCGCCGGATGTGAACTTCTCGGACTTCAAGTTCACCGTCAACAACGACGGCCGTATCGTCTACGGCCTTGGTGCCATCAAGGGTGTCGGCGAAGGCCCGGTGGAGGCGATTGTCGAGGCCCGTGCCCAAGGCGGTCCCTTCAAGGACCTGTTCGATTTCTGTGAACGCATCGACCTCAAACGGGTCAACAAGCGTACCCTTGATGCGCTGGTGCGCAGTGGCGCGCTGGACCGCCTTGGTCCGCACTTCCATGACGAGATCAAGGCCTACCACGCCAACATCGACATCAACCGGGCAACCTTGCTGTCGGCGCTGGGCGAGGCCATCAAGGCAGCCGAGCAGGCCGCACACACCGCTGACAGTGGTCATGTCGACCTGTTCGGCAGCATGTTCGACGCGGCAGATGTCGATGTGTATGCCAACCACCGCAAGGTGCGCGAGCTCACCCTCAAGGAGCGTCTGAAGGGGGAGAAGGACACCCTTGGCCTGTACCTCACCGGCCACCCGATCGACGAGTACGAGACCGAGATCCGTCGCTTCGCCCGCCAGCGCATCGTCGACCTCAAGCCGTCGCGCGAAACCCAGACCATCGCGGGCATGATCATTGCGCTGCGGGTGATGAAGAACAAGAAGGGCGACAAGATGGGCTTCGTCACCCTGGATGACCGTTCCGGGCGGATCGAGGCATCGCTGTTTGCCGATGCCTTCATGGCGGCACAGTCCTTGCTGCAGACCGATGCGATGGTGGTGGTGGAAGGGGAGGTCAGCAATGACGACTTCTCCGGGGGCTTGCGCCTGCGGGTGAAGCAGGTAATGACCATGGAAGACGCACGCACCAAGCTGGCCGAGAGCCTGCGCCTGAAGGTGGCGCACGACGCACTGAAGGGCGACCGGCTGAAGTGGCTGGGCGAGCTGATCACCCGCCATCGCGGTGCTTGCCCGATCACGCTGGAGTACACCGGCAGCGACGCCAAGGCCATGCTGCAGTTTGGCGAGCAGTGGGCGATCGACCCGGCCGATGGGCTGATTCAGGCGCTGCGTGACCAGTTCGGGCGTGAGAACGTCTTCCTGCAATATCGTTGAACCGACAAAAATTTAATCTCGACCTGAATGCGCCTGATCCCTTAAGGTATGGCGCCAAACGGATCAACCGGCCGGCCGCCTGGCCGTAGACCCAAGACGGATGACTATGAACCCGAATTTCCTCGACTTCGAACAGCCGATTGCCGACCTGCAAGCCAAGATCGAAGGCCTGCGCCTGGTGGGCAACGACAACTCGCTGAACATCAGCGATGAAATTGCCCGTCTGCAAGACAAGAGCAACACCCTGACCGAAAGCATCTTCGGCAACCTGACCAGCTGGCAGATCGCCCGCCTGGCCCGTCACCCGCGTCGTCCATACACCCTGGACTACCTGGAGCACATCTTCACCGAGTTCGAAGAGCTGCACGGGGACCGTCACTTCTCTGACGACGCCGCCATCGTGGGTGGTACTGCGCGCCTGGACGGCAAGCCGGTCATGGTCATTGGCCACCAGAAGGGCCGTGAAGTGCGCGAGAAAGTGCGTCGCAACTTCGGCATGCCGCGCCCGGAAGGCTACCGCAAGGCCTGTCGCCTGATGGAAATGGCCGAACGCTTCAAGATGCCGATCCTGACCTTCATCGACACGCCGGGCGCCTACCCGGGCATCGACGCCGAAGAGCGCAACCAGAGTGAAGCCATCGCCTGGAACCTGCGGGTCATGGCACGCCTGAAAACCCCGATCATCGCTACCGTGATCGGTGAGGGTGGTTCCGGTGGGGCACTGGCCATTGGCGTGTGCGACCAACTGAACATGCTGCAGTACTCCACCTACTCGGTCATCTCGCCGGAAGGCTGTGCTTCGATTCTGTGGAAAACGGCCGATAAAGCAGCAGACGCGGCCGAGGCCATGGGCATCACCGCCGAGCGTCTGAAGAGCCTGAACATTGTCGACAAGGTCATCCAGGAGCCGCTGGGCGGCGCCCACCGTGATCCGGCCAAGATGTCCGAAAGCATCCGTGCCGATCTGGTGCAGCAGCTGGACATGCTCGGCAAGTTCGACAACGATGCGCTGTTGGCCCGTCGTTACGAGCGCCTGATGAGCTACGGCCTCTGATTCTGATTAGCCCTGGGGCCGTTTTGCGGCCCTTGTGATTGATGGCACCGGCTTCGCCGGTGTTCGCGGGTAAATCCGCTCCTACAGGTTGCGCTGCCCTTGAGGCTTGCGCCGTACATGTGGGCGCGGGCATGCCCGCGAATGCTTTCTTGAATCGAGCGAGGGCTAGATGATCAACCTCACTCCTTGGCTCAACGCCCCCACCTGGCACGTCGCTTTCTCCGGCGGCCTCGATTCCACCGTCCTCCTGCACCTGCTGGCCGAATACGCCCGCAACCACGCCTCCCCCCCGCTGCGCGCCATCCATATCCACCACGGCCTGCAAGCCGCTGCCGACGCCTGGCCCGCCCACTGCCAAGCCATCTGCGACAATTTCGACGTTGAACTCCAGGTCATCCACGTCCAGGTCTCCCCTGGCGCCAGCCTGGAACAGGCGGCCCGAGAGGCCCGCTATGCTGCCTTCAGGCAAGTGCTCGGCCCGGGCGATATCCTGTTCACCGGCCAGCACCGCGACGACCAGGCCGAGACCCTGCTGTTTCGCCTGTTGCGCGGCGCCGGCCTGCGTGGCCTGGCGGCAATGCCGGGGCAGCGGGCGCTGGGGCAGGGCAGCCTGGTCAGGCCGTTACTGGCCTGTTCCCGGCAACATTTGCAGGATTATGCCCAAGCCCAAGGGCTGACCTGGATCGAAGACCCGTCAAACGTCGACACACAATTCGCCCGCAACTACCTGCGCGGCGAAGTGATGCCGCAGTTGCAGCAACGTTGGCCACAGGCCAGCCAGAACTTCGCCCGTGCAGCAGAGCATCTGGGCGAGGCGCTGGGTTTGCTGGACGAACTGGCCCAGGAGGATCTGGCGCTTGCGCGCAAAGGGGCGCCTCTCGCCTGGCCGGGGCTGGATTCCCTCGACCTGGCCGCCCTGCTGGCGTTATCGCCGGCGCGTCAGCGCAATGCCTTGCAGTACTGGCTGAGCCAGCGCACCCGTTTGCCCGATACCCGGCACTGGGCCGGCTGGGCAGACCTGCGCGATGCCGCTGCCGATGCCCGGCCAGTCTGGCGGCTTGCCGATGGACGGTTGGTGCGTAGCCACGGACGCATCTGGTGGCTGAGCGGTGATTGGCTACAGCAACCAACCGGCTCGCTGGCCTGGCCCGAGCCTGATGGGCCGTTGCGGTTGCCGGGCAATGGTTGCGTGCGTCTTGTTGGCGCAGCCATGCCGAGCGGGTTGCGTATTGCCTACCGTCAGGGGGGTGAAATGCTGGCGGTTCCCGGCCGTGGCCGGCGGGACCTCAAGCGCCTGCTCAACGAACAGCAGGTGCCGCATTTCCTGCGCTCGCGCCTGCCGTTGCTGTATCACGGCGAACGCCTGCTGGCGGTGGCCAACCTGCCCGGGCTGGTGCAGGCGGATTGCCAACTGCACTGGCAGTTGCCGACGAACGCGCAAGGTTTGAGCTGAAGGGTACATTCCGGTAGACTACCCTCCCTTCTTGATACAACTTCTGTGGGTTCCGCGAAAACACAGGGGTTGCCGATTACCAAGCAGTTTTTTGCCGAGCTGATTCTGGAAATGACGAGCGAACGCCATGCCGGGTATACCCTGGCTGTACAGACGCGGCAGTTTTTCGAGATGCACTGTGATTGACGCAGGTGATCGGGGGCTTCGGCCTTCCTTCGCTTTCTCCGGCGGCGCTGGCCGCCTTAACGCAGACTTCTAGGGTTTTTCATGACGCGCTACATATTCGTCACGGGCGGTGTTGTTTCTTCATTGGGGAAAGGCATTGCCTCGGCTTCCCTGGCGGCCATCCTGGAAGCGCGGGGCCTGAAGGTCACCATGCTCAAGCTGGATCCGTACATCAACGTCGACCCGGGCACCATGAGCCCGTTCCAGCACGGTGAAGTGTTCGTCACCCACGATGGCGCCGAGACCGACCTCGACCTGGGGCACTACGAGCGGTTCATCCGCACCACCATGACCCAGAACAACAACTTCACCACCGGCCGTATCTACGAGCACGTGCTGCGTAAAGAGCGTCGTGGTGATTACCTGGGCGCGACCATCCAGGTCATCCCGCACATCACCGACGAAATCAAGCGTCGCATCATCAAGGGTGCCGGCGATGCCGACGTGGCCCTGGTGGAAATCGGCGGTACCGTGGGTGATATCGAGTCGCAGCCGTTCCTCGAGGCGATTCGCCAGCTGCGTGTCGAAGTGGGCTCCAAGCGTGCCATGCTGATGCACCTGACCCTGGTCCCGTACATCGCCACCGCTGGCGAAACCAAGACCAAGCCGACCCAGCACTCGGTCAAGGAGCTGCGCTCCATCGGCCTGCAGCCTGACGTGCTGATCTGCCGCTCCGACCACCCGGTGGATGCTTCGTCGCGTCGCAAGATCGCGCTGTTCACCAACGTTGAAGAGCGTGCGGTGATTTCGCTGGAAGACGTCGACACCATCTACAAGATCCCGGGCGTACTGCATGCTCAGGGCCTGGACGACTTCGTCGTCGAGCGCTTCGGCCTGCAGTGCAATGGCGCCGACCTGTCCGAGTGGGACAAGGTGGTCGATGCCAAGCTCAACCCGGAGCACGAAGTGACCATCGCCATGGTCGGCAAGTACATGGAGCTGCTGGATGCGTACAAGTCGCTGATCGAAGCGATGAGCCACGCCGGCATCACCAACCGGACCAAGGTCAACCTGCGCTACATCGATTCGGAAGACATCGAGAACCAGGGCACCAGCCTGCTCGAAGGCGCCGATGCCATCCTGGTACCGGGCGGTTTCGGCCTGCGCGGTGTGGAAGGCAAGATCACCGCGGTGCAATACGCCCGTGAGAACAAGGTGCCGTACCTGGGTATCTGCCTGGGCATGCAGGTGGCCGTCATCGAATTCGCCCGTAACGTGATGGGCTGGAAAGACGCCAACTCCACCGAGTTCGACCGTAACAGCGGCCACCCAGTGGTCGGCCTGATCACCGAGTGGGCCGATGCCACCGGTGCCGTCGAGATCCGCGACGAGGCTTCCGACCTGGGCGGCACCATGCGCCTGGGCGCACAGGACTGCCAGCTGGCTGCCGGTTCCAAGGTGCACGACTGCTACGGCAAGGACGTGATCACCGAGCGTCACCGTCACCGCTACGAAGTGAACAACAACCTGCTGCCACAACTGGTGGAAGCTGGTCTGGTGGTTTCCGGCCGTTCCGAAGACGGCGCGCTGGTGGAAGTGGTCGAGTCCAAGGACCACCCATGGTTCGTCGCCTGCCAGTTCCACCCGGAGTTCACCTCCACCCCGCGTGACGGCCACCCGCTGTTCAGCGGCTTCGTCAAGGCAGCCCTGGCTCAGAAGAACAAGGCCTGATCGATGACCCAGAAGATCATTCGCGTCGGTAACATCGAGATCGCCAACGACAAGCCGTTCGTCCTGTTCGGCGGCATGAACGTTCTGGAATCCCGTGACCTGGCGATGAAGGTCTGCGAAGAGTACGTGCGGGTTACCGAGAAGCTCGGTATCCCGTACGTGTTCAAGGCCAGTTTCGACAAGGCCAACCGTTCGTCGGTAACGTCCTACCGTGGCCCTGGCATGGAAGAGGGGCTGAAGATCTTCGAAGAGATCAAGCGCACCTTCAACGTGCCGGTGATCACCGACGTGCACGAGCCTTACCAGGCCGAGCCCGTCGCCAAGGTATGCGACATCATCCAGCTGCCGGCTTTCCTGTCGCGCCAGACTGACCTGGTGGTGGCCATGGCCAAGACCGGCGTGGTGATCAACATCAAGAAGGCTCAGTTCCTCGCACCTCAGGAAATGAAACACATCCTGGCCAAGTGCGAAGAAGCCGGTAACGACCAGTTGATACTCTGCGAGCGTGGTTCGAGCTTCGGCTACAACAACCTGGTGGTCGACATGCTGGGCTTCGGCATCATGAAGCAGTTCGAGTACCCGGTGTTCTTCGACGTGACCCACGCCCTGCAGATGCCGGGTGGCCGCGCCGATTCCGCCGGCGGCCGTCGGGCCCAGGTCACTGACCTGGCCAAGGCCGGCATGAGTCAGGGCCTGGCCGGGCTTTTCCTCGAAGCCCACCCCGACCCGGACAACGCCAAGTGCGATGGTCCATGCGCCCTGCGCCTGGATAAACTGGAGCCGTTCCTGGTCCAGCTCAAGCAATTGGACGACCTGGTGAAAAGTTTTCCGACGGTAGAAACCGCGTAAAGCTCATTTCTCGGGTAAAGTACCGCCCGATCCACCCCTGACCAGTCGGTCAGGGGCTCCCTTCATCAGGCCTGCCCAAAGCAAGTTCACCTGGTGAACGGCAAGAATTTCCTAAGCTAAGTTGTTTTCGTCAAATTCTGGAGTGCTTACAACAATGGCAAAAATCGTCGACATCAAAGGTCGTGAAGTTCTCGATTCGCGTGGCAACCCCACTGTGGAAGCCGACGTACTGCTCGACAACGGCATCATCGGCAGCGCTTGCGCGCCGTCCGGTGCTTCTACCGGCTCGCGCGAAGCGCTGGAGCTGCGTGATGGCGACAAGAGCCGTTACCTGGGCAAGGGCGTGCTGAAGGCCGTCGCCAACATCAACGGCCCGATCCGTGACCTGCTGCTGGGCAAGGATCCTTCCGACCAGAAGGCGCTGGACCGCGCCATGATCGAACTGGACGGTACCGAGAACAAGGCCAAGCTGGGCGCCAACGCCATCCTGGCTGTTTCCCTGGCTGCCGCCAAAGCTGCTGCCCAGGACCAGGACCTGCCGCTGTACGCGCACATCGCCAACCTGAACGGCACCCCGGGCCAGTACTCGATGCCGGTTCCGATGATGAACATCATCAACGGTGGCGAGCACGCCGACAACAACGTCGACATCCAGGAGTTCATGGTTCAGCCGGTTGGCGCCAAGACCTTCTCTGACGGCCTGCGCATGGGTACCGAAATCTTCCACCACCTCAAGGCCGTCCTGAAGGCCCGTGGCCTGAACACCGCCGTAGGTGATGAAGGTGGTTTCGCCCCGAACCTGGCATCCAACGAAGACGCCCTGGGCGCCATCGCTGAAGCTGTCGAAAAAGCCGGCTACAAGCTGGGCACCGACGTGACCTTGGCCCTGGACTGCGCGGCTTCCGAATTCTACGAAGACGGCAAGTACAACCTGTCCGGCGAAGGCAAGTCGTTCGACGCCGAAGGCTTCGCCGACTACCTGAAAGGCCTGACCGAGCGTTTCCCGATCATTTCGATCGAAGACGGCCTGGACGAGTCCGACTGGGCTGGCTGGAAAATCCTCACTGACAAGATCGGTGAAAAAGTCCAGCTGGTCGGTGACGACCTGTTCGTGACCAACACCAAGATCCTCAAGGAAGGCATCGAGAAGGGCATCGGTAACTCGATCCTGATCAAGTTCAACCAGATCGGCTCGCTGACCGAAACCCTGGAAGCCATCCAGATGGCCAAGGCTGCTGGTTACACTGCAGTGATCTCGCACCGTTCCGGTGAAACCGAAGACTCGACCATTGCCGACCTGGCTGTGGGTACTGCTGCTGGCCAGATCAAGACCGGCTCGCTGTGCCGTTCCGACCGCGTTTCCAAGTACAACCAGCTGCTGCGCATCGAAGAGCAACTGGGCGCCAAAGCGGTTTACCGCGGTCGTGCCGAGTTTCGCGGCTAAGCAAGAGATGGTAAAAAGGCAGCAGCCGAAGTTGTAGGAACGTTCGTACTGAACTTTCCTACGTACTAACGGGTTTCTGTCGACGAAGCCTGGCCTCGGCCAGGCTTCGTGCTATTCGAGGCCCCGAAGTAAAAACGCGGCAGCCTTTTTAACCTGGATAACGTGATGCGCAGTCCCTATTGGTTGTTCCTCGTTCTGCTCTTGCTGTTGGGTGGCCTGCAGTACCGCCTGTGGGTGGGTAACGGCAGCCTGGCGCAAGTGACCGAACTGAAGCAGCAGATTGCCGATCAGCATGCCGAAAACGAGCGCTTGCTCGAGCGTAATCGTGTGCTCGATGCTGAAGTGCTAGAGCTGAAAAAAGGCATGGAGACCGTTGAAGAACGGGCCCGCCACGAATTGGGGATGGTCAAAGAGGGCGAAACCCTCTTCCAGTTGCCACAGAAATGATCGATACCTTGCCGGCCTTCTGGGCCGTGATTCCTGCGGCGGGTGTAGGTGCCCGCATGGCTGCCGACCGCCCCAAGCAATACCTGGAGCTGGCTGGGCAGACCCTTCTCGAGCACAGCCTCGACTGTTTTCTTGGCCACCCGGCGCTCAAGGGCGTGGTGGTCAGCATTGCCGAAGACGACCCGTACTGGCCTGGCCTGCGCTGCGCCAGCGACCCCCGCATCCAGTGCGCGTCGGGCGGGCGTGAACGCGCTGACTCGGTGCTTAACGCCTTGCTGGTGCTGCATGCCCACGGCGCGGGGGACAGCGACTGGGTGCTGGTGCACGATGCTGCGCGGCCGAACCTGGCACGCAGCGACCTGGACAAGCTGTTGTCGGAGCTGGCGGACGACCCGGTGGGTGGCCTGCTGGCGGTGCCGGCGCGCGATACCCTCAAGCGTGCCGACAGCCATGGCCGGGTGAGCGCTACCGTGGACCGCAGCACGATCTGGCAGGCGTACACACCGCAGATGTTCCGCCTTGGAGCGTTGCACCGGGCGCTGGCTGAGTGCCTGGTGTCGGATGTGGTGGTGACCGATGAAGCCTCGGCCATCGAATGGTCCGGTCAGGCGCCGCGGCTGGTGGAAGGGCGCAGTGACAACATAAAGGTGACCCGGCCCGAAGATCTCGAATGGTTGCGCCAGCGCTGGGCGGGTAAACGCTGAGCGTTCTCCTGAGCCGGCCTCTTCGCGGGTTCACCCGCGAAGAGGCCAGTACATGCAGCACATCCCGTCAGCCGAAACGATATTCCGGCAACCCCGCCAACCCCTCCTTCAGGTAATCTACCAACCGCCGCACTTTCGGCGACAGGTGCCTCTGCTGCGGATACAGCGCCCATACCGCCGTATTCGGCGGTTGGTGCGCCTCCAGCAGCGACACCAGCGCACCACTGTTCAGGTGTTCCAGCACGTAGTAATCCGGCAACTGGCACAACCCGATCCCTTGCAGCGCCGCATCCAGCACTGCCTGGCCACTGTTGCAGCGCCAGTTACCCTGTACCCGCTGGCTGATCTCACGGCCATCCTGCTGTAGCGCCCACAAGTCCGAACTCCCCACCAGGCAATTGTGCCGCGCCAGCTCCGAAAGGCTGTGTGGCCGGCCATAGTGCTCAAGATAGGCCGGCGAGGCGCACAGGTACATGCGCCTTGGCGCCAGGCGGGTAGCCACCAGGCGAGAGTCGGCCAGGCGGCCCAGGCGGATGGCCAGGTCCATGCCTTCATGCAGCAGGTCGAGGGTGTGGTTGCTCAGCTCCACATCCACGCGCAGCTGCGGGTACAGCGCCATGAATCGCGTCACCAACGGCACGATGAAGCGCTCGCCGTAGGCCACTGCGCACGTCATGCGCAACAAGCCCTTGGGTTCGCTGGCCAGGTCGCCCATGGCGCGCAGCGCTTCCTCGCGGCCATCCTGCAAGCGTTGGCAATGCTGCAGGAAGGTCTGCCCGGCTTCGCTCAGGGTTACCCGGCGGGTGCTGCGATACAGCAGGCGCGTTTGCAGGCGGTCCTCCAGCCGGGCGATCTGCCGGCTGATGTGCGATGAGGAAACCCCCAGGCGTTCGGCGGCGGCAGTGAACTGGCCCGATTCGGCCACGGCGACAAATTCGTCGATGCCTTCCCATCGGTTGCTCATCGATTATCCCTGTATGGCAATAATGTTTTGTCTTTGGCCTGATTATTCATCAAATGGCGCTGAATTACACTGCAAGACTGAATCGATCCACTGTCTGGAGACCTTTGATGATCAAGTCCCGTGCTGCCGTAGCCTTCGAAGCCAAGAAACCCCTGGAAATCGTCGAAGTCGACGTGGCCATGCCAAAGGCCGGTGAAGTGCTGCTGCGCGTGGTCGCCAGCGGTGTCTGCCACACCGATGCCTATACCCTGTCAGGTGCTGACCCGGAAGGGATCTTCCCATCGATCCTCGGCCACGAAGGCGGTGCCATCGTCGAAGCGGTGGGCGAGGGGGTGACCTCGGTCGCCGTGGGTGACCACGTCATCCCGCTGTACACCCCGGAATGCGGCAAGTGCAAGTTCTGCCTCTCGGGCAAGACCAACCTGTGCCAGGCTATCCGCGCCACCCAGGGCAAGGGCCTGATGCCGGACGGCACCACGCGCTTCTCGTACAAGGGCCAGCAGTTGTTCCACTACATGGGCACCTCGACGTTCTCCGAATACACCGTGCTGCCGGAAATTTCCGTGGCCAAGATCCAGAAAGAAGCACCACTGGAAAAGGTCTGCCTGCTGGGCTGCGGCGTCACCACCGGTATCGGCGCGGTACTCAACACTGCCAAGGTCAAGCCGGGTGATACCGTGGCCATCTTCGGCCTCGGTGGCATCGGCCTGTCGGCCGTGATCGGTGCGGTCAAGGCCAAGGCCTCGCGTATCATCGCCATCGACATCAACCCGGCCAAGTTCGAAATCGCTCGCCAGCTGGGTGCCACCGATTGCATCAACCCGAAAGACTACGATCGCCCGATCCAGGAAGTGATCGTCGACCTCACCGATGGTGGCGTGGACTTCTCCTTCGAGTGCATCGGCAACGTTCAGCTGATGCGCGCCGCCCTGGAATGCTGCCACAAGGGCTGGGGGGAGTCGGTCATCATCGGTGTGGCCGGTGCCGGCCAGGAAATTTCCACGCGTCCGTTCCAGCTGGTTACCGGTCGGGTCTGGCGTGGTTCGGCGTTCGGCGGGGTGCGTGGCCGCAGCGAGCTGCCGAGCTACGTGGAAATGTCCGAGAAAGGCGAGATCCCGCTGGACACCTTCATCACCCACACGATGGGTCTGGAAGACATCAACAAGGCCTTCGACCTGATGCATGAAGGCAAGAGCATCCGTAGCGTGATCCACTTCTGAGGTCTGCCATGAGCCTGGATAACATCTCCTGCCAGAAGAGCTTCGGCGGCTGGCACAAGCGTTACCGGCATCATTCCAAGGTGCTGGGTTGCGATATGGTGTTCGCTGTGTACCTGCCGCCGCAGGCCGAGCAGGGCGAAAAGCTGCCGGTACTGTACTGGCTCAGCGGCCTCACCTGCACCGACGAGAACTTCATGCAGAAGGCCGGCGCCCAGCGTCTGGCCGCCGAGTTGGGGCTGATCATCGTTGCCCCCGATACCAGCCCGCGTGGCGAGCAGGTGCCGGGCGATCCGGACGGCGCCTGGGACTTCGGCCTGGGCGCGGGCTTCTACCTCAACGCCACCCAGCAACCCTGGGCCCAGCACTACCGCATGCACGACTATGTGGTGGAGGAGTTGCCAGCCCTGATCGAGGCCCACTTCCCGGCGTCGGGCGAGCGCAGCATCAGCGGCCACTCCATGGGTGGGCATGGCGCGCTGGTGTGCGCCTTGCGCAATCCGGGGCGCTACCGCGCGGTGTCGGCATTCTCGCCAATCAGCAATCCGATGGATTGTCCGTGGGGCGAGAAGGCCTTCAGCCGCTACCTGGGTGAAGACCGTGGACGCTGGCGTGAGTGGGATGCCAGCGTGCTGCTGGCCGAAACCCCTGCTGGCCAATGCCCGCCGTTGCTGGTGGACCAGGGCGACCGTGACGACTTCCTCGAGAAGCAACTCAAGCCTGAAGCGCTGGAGCAGGCGGCACGCAAAGGTGGCCATGAAATGACCCTGCGTATGCAGCCGGGTTATGACCATAGCTACTACTTCATTGCCAGCTTCATCGAGGAACACCTGCGCCATCATGCGGTGGCACTGGGGCGGGTTTAACGCCTCCTGTGGGAACGGGCGTGCCCGCGAAGGGCTGCACAGCAGCCCCAATCCCACAAATCCCCTGCAAAGCAGGTAGAATCACGCCCTGACTCATTCAGGGCGTTTTCTTATGCGTATTGGCCACGGCTACGATGTGCACCGTTTCTGCGACGGTGATTTCATTACCCTGGGCGGGGTGCGTATCCCCCACAAATACGGCCTGCTGGCCCACTCCGACGGTGACGTGCTGCTGCACGCCCTGAGCGATGCCTTGCTTGGCGCTGCGGCGCTGGGCGACATCGGCAAGCACTTCCCTGACACTGACCCGCAGTTCAAGGGGGCTGACAGCCGCGTGCTGCTGCGCCATGTGGTCGGCATCGTCAAGGCCAAGGGCTGGAAGGTCGGCAACGTTGACGCCACCATCGTCGCCCAGGCACCGAAAATGGCCCCACACATCGAAACCATGCGCCAGCTGATCGCCCAAGACCTGCAGGTCGAGCTCGACCAGGTCAATGTCAAGGCCACCACCACAGAGAAGCTTGGCTTTACCGGCCGCGAGGAGGGCATTGCCGTGCATTCGGTTGCCCTGCTGCTGCCAGCATGACCGAACTGGAATTGCTGGGCCCGCGCGCATCGGGCGAACCCCTGGGCACCGCCGTCCTCAAAGCGGTTGCCGAAGACTTTCAGGTTGACGAAGTTCTGGATATACCGCTATCGGGCCAAGGCGAGCACCTGTGGCTGTGGGTCGAGAAGCGTGATCTGAACACTGAAGAAGCCGCCCGGCGCCTCGCCCGCGCCGCTGGCGTGCCCGTGCGCAGCATCAGCTATGCCGGCCTGAAGGACCGCCAGGCGCTGACCCGCCAGTGGTTCAGCCTGCACCTGCCGGGCAAGGCCGATCCGGATCTGTCGCGTGCCGAGGATGCCAGCCTGCGGGTACTCAAACAGGTGCGTCACCAGCGCAAACTGCAGCGCGGCGCGCATTCGGCCAACGGGTTCACCTTGCGCCTGACCGCCCTGGCTGCCGATCACCAGGCGGTGGATGCCCGCCTGGAGCAGCTCAGGCAGCAAGGTGTGCCCAACTATTTCGGCACCCAGCGCTTCGGGCACGGGGGTGGCAACGTCCATGACGCCCTCGATTGGGCCGCGCGCAAGGCTTTGCCTGAACAGCGCAACGTGCGTTCGCGGCTGCTTTCGGCCGGGCGCAGCTACCTGTTCAATCAGTTGCTGGCTGCGCGTGTGGCTGACGGTAGCTGGGCCCGAGCCCAGGTCGGCGACCTGCTGGCGTTCACCGACAGCCGCAGTTTCTTCCCGGCGGGTGAGGCGGAATGTGCCGACCCGCGCCTGGCGATTCTCGACCTGCATCCAACCGGCCCGATGTGGGGGGAGGGCGCTTCACCTGCTGGCGGTGCGCCTGCGCAGCTGGAAAACGCTATCGGCGCACGTCAGCCGGCACTTTGCCAGTGGCTGGCCCAGGCGGGCATGGATCACGAACGGCGAATTCTGCGGCTCCCTATTGGCGGCCTGACGTGGCATTATCCCGAGCCTGATATCCTGCAACTGGAATTCGTCCTGCCGGCCGGATGCTTCGCCACCGTGGTGGTGCGTGAAGTCGTGGATCTGGTGTCGGCAGGGCAGACGGACAGCCCATGCGTATTCTGATTTCGAATGACGACGGTGTTACCGCACCTGGCATCGCCGCGCTGCACGCTGCGCTGGCGGATTATGCCGAGTGCGCGGTGATCGCCCCGGATCAAGACAAGAGCGGCGCCAGCAGTTCGCTGACGCTGGACCGGCCACTGCATCCGCAGACCCTGGCCAATGGCTTCATCAGCCTCAACGGCACGCCGACCGACTGCGTGCACCTGGGGCTCAATGGGCTGTTGCCGCAGATGCCGGACATGGTCGTGTCGGGGATCAACCTCGGTGCCAACCTGGGTGATGACGTGCTGTATTCGGGAACCGTCGCTGCGGCGCTGGAAGGCCGCTTCCTCGGCGGTACCTCGCTGGCGTTCTCGCTGTTGTCGCGCCAGCCGGACAACCTGCCGACTGCGGCCTATATCGCCCGTCGTCTGGTCGAGGCACAGTCGCGCCTGGTGTTGCCGCCACGCACCGTACTCAACGTCAATATTCCCAACTTGCCGCTGGAGCACATCCGTGGCATCCAGCTCACCCGTCTCGGTCACCGGGCGCGGGCGGCGGCGCCCACCAAGGTGGTCAACCCGCGTGGCAAGGAAGGCTACTGGATTGCCGTGGCCGGTGATGCCGAGGACGGCGGCCCGGGCACCGACTTCCACGCGGTGATGCAAGGCTACGTATCGATTACCCCGTTGCAGCTCGACCGCACCTTCAATGATGCCTTCGAGCAGCTCGATGGATGGCTGGAGGGCCTGCTCTGATGCGCGAGGACGATATGCTGCGGCGTGGCATCGGCATGACCTCTCAGCGTACCCGGGAGCGGCTGATACAGCGTTTGTGCGAAGAGGGGGTTTCGAACACCAAGGTGCTCGACGTGATCCGTCGTACGCCGCGCCACCTGTTCGTCGACGAGGCACTGGCGCATCGAGCATACGAAGACACCGCGCTGCCGATCGGCCACAACCAGACCATCTCCCAGCCGTTCATGGTTGCTCACATGAGCGAGTTGTTGCTCGAGGCCGGGCCGCTGGACAAGGTGCTGGAGATTGGCACCGGTTCGGGCTACCAGACGGCGATCCTGGCCCAGCTGGTCGAGCGGGTGTTTTCGGTAGAGCGCATCAAGGTGCTGCAGGACCGGGCCAAAGAGCGCCTGGTGGAGCTTAACCTGCGCAACGTGGTATTCCGCTGGGGTGACGGTTGTGAGGGGTGGCCGGCGCTTGCGCCGTACAACGGCATCATCGTCACCGCCGTGGCGCCGGAAGTGCCCCAGGCACTGCTCGATCAACTGGCACCCGGTGGGCGCATGGTCATCCCGGTAGGGCCGGCCGGCGAAGCGCAGCAACTGATGCTGATCGTGCGCGAGGAGCATGGATTCTCCCGTCGCGTACTGGGGGCTGTGCGTTTCGTGCCGCTGCTCAACGGTCCCCTGGCCTGAGGCCTGTTGATCTGAGCTGTGCGGGCATGAGGCGCGGTGTATTTTTGTGCCGGTGGCGAATTCTTGTCACTTCGCCCTGTCTATCAGGCGGTGCGAAGCGCTAACGCACAGCGTGCACCGGGGTTTTTTGCCCGTCTTTCGTGCCCGTCTGCCATTACCGGCTGGCTTGGTTATAATTGCAACAATATTGCATTTCTTGTCTTCATATCGATTTTCGGCACCATGAGGGGAGCGCGGGTGGGTCACACAGTCATTCGGCAGCGCAAGGACGGGTCGGGTTTCAAGCTTCTGGTGATTGCATTGGCCATTGGCACGCTTCTGGTGGGTTGCTCAAGCACCAGCAGCAACAGCGCGCGGGTGGTCGACCGCAACAACACCGTGCCCAAGCGACCGGCGGTGACTTCTGGGCAATACATCGTCAAGCCAGGCGACACCCTGTTCTCCATCGCCTTCCGTTATGGCTGGGACTACAAGGAGCTGGCGGCACGCAACGGCATTCAGGCGCCTTATACCATCCGCCCGGGCCAAGCGATTCGTTTCAGCAGCGGTTCCAGTAGTCGCACCACGGTGGTGTCCAGCCCGTCCTCGTCAAGCCGCACCACGGTCACGCGGCGGCCTGTGGGCAGCACTGCCACGGCGCCTGCCAGCACCAGCAAACCGGCCACGTCGGCGCCTTCCACCCCTGCCCCTGTGGTCGCTACCGTACCAGCCGCAGAGCGCGCGGTAGGTGGTTGGACCTGGCCTGCCAACGGTGTACTGATTGGAAAATTCGCTTCAAACGGTAGTTTGAATAAAGGCATTGATATCGCCGGTGATTTGGGACAGCCTGTTTTTGCTGCGTCTGATGGTGCGGTGGTTTATGCCGGGAGTGGTTTGAGGGGCTACGGCGAGCTGATCATCATCAAGCACAGCGACACCTACGTCAGTGCCTACGGTCATAACCGCAGGCTGTTGGTTCGGGAGGGGCAGCAGGTCAAGGCAGGGCAGTCGATTGCTGAAATGGGGTCTACGGGCACAGATCGGGTGAAGCTGCATTTCGAGATTCGCCGCCAGGGCAAACCCGTCGATCCACTCCAGTTCCTGCCACGTCGTTGACCGTTGTACCCAGCCTGTTCCTGTGATGTAGAGGGGACAGGCTCAAGCGCTGCCAGGGAGAAAGGTGTCGCTCGAGTCTGAGTTCGAACTCAGCAAAGGATTATAACAATGGCTCTCAGTAAAGAAGTGCCGGAGTTTGACATCGACGATGACGTCCTCCTGATGGAGACGGGTATCGTTTTGGAAACGGATGTGGTGTCAGACGAACCTGCTGTATCTTCGGTTCGGACGAGGGCCAAATCGGGCTCTTCGCTCAAGCAACACAAGTACATCGATTACAGCAGGGCGCTCGATGCCACCCAGCTGTATCTCAACGAGATCGGTTTCTCGCCGCTGCTTTCGCCGGAAGAAGAAGTGCATTTTGCGCGCTTGTCGCAAAAGGGTGACCCTGCCGGCCGCAAGCGCATGATCGAAAGCAACCTGCGCCTGGTTGTCAAAATTGCCCGTCGTTACGTGAACCGTGGCCTGTCGCTGCTCGACCTGATCGAGGAGGGCAACCTGGGGCTGATCCGTGCGGTCGAGAAGTTCGATCCGGAGCGTGGTTTCCGTTTTTCGACCTACGCGACCTGGTGGATTCGCCAGACCATCGAACGGGCGATCATGAACCAGACTCGCACCATTCGCCTGCCGATCCACGTGGTCAAGGAACTGAACGTCTACCTGCGCGCCGCGCGCGAGCTGACGCAGAAACTCGACCACGAGCCCTCGCCGGAAGAAATCGCCACCTTGCTGGAAAAGCCGGTCGCCGAGGTCAAGCGCATGCTTGGCCTGAACGAACGGGTGTCTTCGGTAGACGTGTCGCTTGGCCCGGATTCGGACAAGACGCTGCTCGATACCCTGACCGACGACCGCCCGACCGACCCGTGCGAACTGCTGCAGGATGACGACCTGTCGCAGAGCATCGATCAGTGGCTGGGCGAGTTGACCGACAAGCAGCGTGAAGTGGTTGTACGCCGCTTTGGCCTTCGTGGCCATGAAAGCAGTACCCTGGAGGATGTTGGGCTGGAGATCGGCCTTACCCGTGAACGGGTGCGGCAAATCCAGGTGGAAGGGCTCAAGCGCTTGCGCGAGATCCTTGAAAAGAATGGTCTTTCCAGCGAGTCATTGTTCCAGTAGCTAGCGCTGTAACAAAAGACGCCCCGATCATCTCGGGGCGTCTTTGTTTGTGGCGAAAAGCGAGGTGCCCTTCAGGTTGCCGGGGCGCATGGCGCCCAGACGCTACCTGGCAAGACACCTATCAAATGTGTACCGCGCTACCCCGGTAACATCGTGTGTAAGCCTTTGCTTACTCGTTGTGTAAGCTTTCCATGCAACCTTCAGTAAATCAAAGTCGTTTCCAAAGGCTGCATTTTTACAACCCATTGAAAAGCATGGTTTATTCACCGGTGAGTAAATGTGTCCGCGGAAATACCTTGCAAGGTCCATCGCTTGCTCGCCGGGCTGAACCCGCTAGTATTCGAACTGTGCACAGGGACATGCACAGGCTTTCAGGATGAAGGCCAAGGACGTCGCAAGAAGCGATTTCATCAGGATGATGTTTGGGACAAGCAGGGACTACGGAAAAAAATGTGGGCGGGTCAAACCGCCCCTTTTTTTTGCCCGTAGGAAAACAAAAAAGGCCCCGAAGGGCCTTTTTCGCGTCTGGGCGCTATCAGCGCTCCAAGTCGGCAATCTTGCCAGGCTTGCCATCCCATTCTTCAGCGTCCGGCAGGGCGTCCTTACGCTCGGTGATATTCGGCCAGATTTCCGCCAGCTCGGCGTTCAGCTCGATGAAGTTTTCCATGCCAGAAGGCACTTCGTCTTCCGAGAAGATGGCTTGCGCTGGGCACTCCGGCTCGCACAAGGCGCAGTCGATGCACTCGTCCGGGTGGATGACCAGGAAGTTCGGGCCTTCGTAGAAGCAGTCCACCGGACAGACTTCCACGCAGTCGGTGTATTTGCATTTGATGCAGTTGTCGGTGACGACGAAGGTCATTTCTAATTCTCTCCTCAGGCGACGGCGGCGGCCCTTCCTCTCAGGGCCGCGCGGTTTACGGGTATGTGGCTGCAGGCCAGGCTAATAACCTGCAGCACCAGCAAACCGCGGCGGATTCTACCAGCTTGTAATGGGCGCCGTTATAACAGGTTCTTTAGTTGATATAGCATTTCGATAGCTTGACGCGGGGTCATGTCGTCCAGTTGCAGCTTGCCCAGCTTCTCGATGGCTGGATGAGGCAGGCTGGCAAACAAGTCGCTCTGGTGCGGCACTTGCGGCGCGTCCTTGGCCTTGTGGGCCGCAGGCTGCTCATGGGGCAGGCTGGTGGTTTCCAGCCGGCCAAGGTGCTCGCGGGCACGCTGGATCACTGCCGTCGGTACGCCGGCCAGCTGCGCAACGGCCAGGCCGTAGCTTTGGCTGGCAGGGCCGGGTAGCACGTGGTGCAGGAACACGATGCGTTCATTGTGCTCGGTGGCGTTCAGGTGCACGTTGGCCACCAGCGGCTCGCTCTCCGGCAGCACGGTCAGTTCGAAGTAGTGGGTGGCGAACAGTGTGTAGGCACGCAGCTGGGCCAGGCGCTCGGCGGCAGCCCAGGCCAGCGACAGGCCATCGAAGGTGCTGGTACCGCGGCCCACTTCGTCCATCAGCACCAGGCTGCGGTCGGTGGCGTTGTGCAGGATGTTGGCGGTTTCACTCATCTCCACCATGAAGGTCGAGCGCCCGCCGGCCAGGTCGTCACTGGAGCCGATGCGGGTGAAGATGCGGTCGACCAGCGACAGCTCGCAGCTGGCTGCCGGCACGAAGCTACCGATGTGGGCCAGGAGCACGATAAGCGCAGTCTGGCGCATGTAGGTCGATTTACCGCCCATGTTAGGGCCGGTGATGATCAGCATGCGCGTACTGTTGTCCAGGCCCAGGTCGTTGGCCACGAACGGCGTGGTCAGTACCTGTTCCACCACCGGGTGGCGGCCCTGCTCGATGCGCAGGCAAGGCTCGTCGACAAAGCGTGGGCAGCTCAGGTCGAGGTTCAGTGCGCGCTCGGCCAAGTTGCTGAGCACATCCAGTTCGGCCAGGGCGGCGGCGCTGTCCTGCAGCGGTGCCAGGTGGCTGATCAGGGTTT
Source organism: Pseudomonas sp. GLN_2 (assembly GCF_043106005.1). Taxonomy (NCBI): domain Bacteria; kingdom Pseudomonadati; phylum Pseudomonadota; class Gammaproteobacteria; order Pseudomonadales; family Pseudomonadaceae; genus Pseudomonas; species Pseudomonas sp. GLN_2. The sequence continues at coordinate 27,963 of NZ_JBICMC010000079.1, forward strand.
CCAGCAGCGCGTCGTAGAGCATCTTCTCGCGGGCCAGGGCGCGGCTCTTGGCCGACAATGCCTTGTCCTCGAACGCCTTCAGCTCCGGGGTGATGAAGCGCTCGGCGCCTTTGAGGGTCTGGCGGCGGATGTAGTCGCCCGGGGCCTGCTCGGCCTGCTTGGTCGGCAGTTCGATGAAGTAGCCGTGCACGCGGTTGTAGCCGACCTTGAGGTTAGCCAGGCCGGTGCGGGCCTTTTCCCGGGCTTCCAGGTCGATCAGGAACTGACCGGCGTTCTCGCTGATTGCCAGCAGCTCGTCCAGTTCGTTGTCATAGCCGGCTTTCAGTACACCGCCGTCGCGGATCACCGCCGGCGGGTTATCGATGATCGCCCGCTCCAACAGGCTGGCCAGCTCCGGATAGGTACCGGTAATGGCCGCCAGACGCGCCAGGTGCGGCGCTTCGAGCTCGGTCATGGCGTTCTGCAGCTCTGGCAGCGCGCCCAGTGCATCGCGCAGGCGTGCCAGGTCGCGCGGGCGGGCATTGCGCAGGCCAATACGGGCGAGGATCCGCTCGATATCGCCAATTTCCTTCAACTGCGGCTGCAGCTTTTCGAAGCGGTAGCTGTCGAGCAGGCAGCGGATCGAGTCCTGGCGTGCTTGCAGCACCTTGAGGTCGCGCAGCGGGCGGTTCAGCCAGCGGCTCAGCAGGCGGCTGGCCATGGCGGTCTGGCAGCGGTCGATCACCGATTGCAGGGTGTTGTCGCGCCCACCGGCCAGGTTGATGTCCAGCTCCAGGTTGCGGCGGCTGGCCCCATCGAGGATGACTGTATCGTCCAGACGCTCGTGGCGCAGGCTGCGCAAGTGCGGCAGGGCGGTGCGCTGGGTTTCCTTGGCGTAGGTCAGCAGGCAGCCGGCGGCGCCGATGGCCAGGGTCAGCTTGTCGCAGCCGAAGCCCTTGAGGTCCTTGGTCGCGAACTGCTGGCACAGGGCCTTGCGTGCCGAGTCGCGGTCGAAGTCCCAGGGTGCGCGGCGGCGGGCACCTGGGCGTTTCTCCGCAGGCAGGTCCCGTGGCCAGTCGTCGGGGATCAACAGCTCGACCGGGTTCAGGCGCTCGAGTTCGGCCAGCAGGTTTTCCCAGCCCTTGATCTCCTGCACGCTGAAATTGCCGCTGGTGATGTCCAGTACCGCCAGGCCGAACAGGCGCTCGTCACCGAGCAGTGCGGCAATCAGGTTGTCGCGGCGCTCGTCGAGCAGTGCCTCGTCACTGACCGTACCCGGCGTGATGATGCGCACCACCTGGCGCTCCACCGGGCCCTTGCTGGTGGCGGGGTCGCCGATCTGCTCACAGATCACCACCGACTCGCCGAGCTTGACCAGCTTGGCCAGGTAGCCTTCCAGCGAATGGAACGGAATCCCGCACATGGGGATGGACTGGCCGGCCGACTGACCGCGGGCGGTCAGGGTGATATCCAGCAGTTTCGCGGCCTTTTTCGCATCTTCGTAGAAGATCTCGTAGAAGTCGCCCATGCGGTAGAACATCAGCTGGTCCGGGTGCTGGTTTTTCAGCTTCCAGTACTGCTGCATCATCGGGGTGTGTGCGGAAAGATCTGACATTCAGGGCCTTACAGGGGGGATCTGGTTGGCGATGGTAAACCCGTAATGGTACAGGCTTTTTCGTTGCGATGCAGGCGCGTGCTGCGGGGCGTGCGCCTGCAGTCTGGCGGGCAATGGTGGAGCTGCGCCGCGTAACCCTCTAGAATGCGCGCCCCTCGACGAATGCCCCTAGCCCTGATCTGCAAGATGAATGTGTCCAGTCCTGTCCCTTATGTAACGCAACAGCTGATCTACCTCCTTTATGGCGAGCGCCGGATCTATCAGCTGGAGGCAAAACTCAGCATCCTCACCGCCCTGGCCCGTTGCAAGCCGGCTGAGCTGCCGGTGATCCGCGTGCTTACCGACCAGCCACAGGCTTTTGCCGGCTGGCCGGTGGAAGTGATCGCACTGGACGAGCAGACCTTGCAGGCCTGGGCCGGCGACGGCGGCTACACCCATCGGCGCAAGGCCTGCGCCATTGCCCAGGCCGGGCAGTGGGCGGACAAGACCGTGTTCATCGATACCGATACGGTATTTCTGCAGTCGCCGCAAAAGCTGTTCAGCCAGGTCGATGCCGGGCAGTTCTTGGTCGACGAGGTGGAAATGAGCTGGGCCGAGGCTTCGCGCAGCAGCTATTACCGCAGCTTCATCGAGGGGCTTGCTGAGTCGGGCGAAGCACCAGCCGATGACTTGCGGCTGTGTAACAGCGGTGTCATGGGCTTTACCCGCGACAACGTTGGCATTGCCAAGCGCGCCATCGACCGGATCGACAACTGGACGCCGTATGCCCGTGACCTGCATACGATCGAGCAGATCGCCTTTTCCTTCGAATTGCACGGCGCGCCGATCAATGAGGCGCGCGGCGTGATCAGCCATTACTTTGCGATGAAGCAGTACGTGCATGCCATTCTAGAAATCTTCTTTGCCCGCCATGGCGAGCATTTTCATTCGAAGATGCCAGGTCTGGCCCTGAAGGTGCCGGCGCATCGCCCGGTGCCCTCTTGGCTGGCTAGGCTCTCGGTGAAATGGAGCCTCAAGCATGTGCCCCGGGATCTGCGTGGCATCGGCCGCAAGTTGCTCTACGGCAGTGTGATGAATGCTGATGACTACCAGCGCGCGTGCAAAGTGGTCTGGTGGCGTTCGGCAATCGAGGACATGCGCAAGCTGGGCGGCTTCGACTGGAGCCGGGAGTGGCCTGACGGGCTGCCGCGGCTGGGGCAGCGTGACGAACTGGCGTTCAGCGAAATCGCCCGGGCCAGCCTGAAAGTTTCCTGAGCCAGAGCCCGAAGCAGGGTGATAGGGTAGAGAGCCGCCCTCGAGGAGCACCCTATATGGACCCGATCACCACGCTCGCCACCCGCCTGGGTGAGCACCTGCGCCGATTCAATGCGCAGGTGACTACCGCCGAATCCTGCACCGGTGGTGGCATTGCCGAAGCCATCACCCGCATACCTGGCAGCTCGGCCTGGTTCGAAGCCGGTTACGTCACCTATTCCAATGCCCAGAAAACACGCCAGCTGGGAGTGCCTGAAGCGTTGTTCGGTCAGGTGGGGGCAGTCAGCCAGGAAGTGGTCGAAGCCATGGTCCGTGGGGCTCAGGCCGCCAGTGGCGCACGCTTCGCCGTGGCGGTGAGTGGTGTGGCCGGGCCGGACGGCGGCTCGCCAGCCAAACCGGTGGGCACTGTGTGGCTGGCCTGGGGTGATGGCGACCGGGTGTTCAGCGAACGTCGGCAGTTCGACGGTGACCGCGAGGCGGTGCGCCGACAGACGGTGATCGCCGCGTTAGACGGCTTGTTACAGCTTGGTGCCGAGTAAATCGACGACAGGGGTTTGCGCGGGCGTCTGCCTGTGGAATAATACTGGCTACTTATACAGGTATTCCGGCCGTCAGGGCCAAGTCGAACACGTGAGGATTTCAATGGACGACAACAAGAAGCGCGCCTTGGCTGCGGCCCTGGGTCAGATCGAACGCCAATTCGGTAAAGGCGCGGTCATGCGCATGGGTGACCATGAGCGTCAAGGCATTCCGGCCATCTCCACCGGCTCGCTGGGCCTGGATATCGCCCTGGGCATCGGCGGTCTGCCAAAAGGCCGTATCGTCGAGATCTACGGCCCGGAATCGTCGGGTAAGACCACGCTGACCCTGTCTGTCATCGCTGAAGCGCAGAAGAACGGTGCTACCTGCGCCTTCGTCGACGCTGAACATGCCCTTGACCCTGAGTACGCTGGCAAGCTGGGCGTCAACGTCGATGACCTGCTGGTTTCGCAGCCGGACACCGGTGAGCAGGCGCTTGAAATCACCGACATGCTGGTGCGTTCCAACGCGGTCGACGTGATCATTGTCGACTCCGTTGCCGCGCTGGTACCGAAGGCCGAGATCGAAGGCGAGATGGGTGACATGCATGTGGGTCTGCAGGCCCGCCTGATGTCCCAGGCACTGCGCAAGATCACCGGTAACATCAAGAACGCGAACTGCCTGGTCATCTTCATCAACCAGATCCGTATGAAGATCGGTGTGATGTTCGGCAGCCCGGAAACCACTACCGGTGGTAACGCCCTGAAGTTCTATGCTTCGGTCCGTCTGGACATCCGTCGTACCGGCGCGGTCAAGGAAGGCGACGAAGTGGTCGGCAGCGAAACCCGCGTCAAGATCGTCAAGAACAAGGTCTCGCCTCCGTTCCGTCAGGCTGAGTTCCAGATTCTTTACGGGAAAGGTATCTACCGTAACGGCGAGATCATTGATCTGGGGGTATCTCAGGGCTTGGTCGAGAAGTCCGGCGCCTGGTACGCCTACCAGGGCAACAAGATCGGTCAAGGCAAAGCCAACGCTGCCAAGTACCTGGCTGAGAACCCGGCTATTGGTGCCGAGATCGAGAAGCAGATTCGTGAGAAGTTGCTGAAAGCGGGTGCTGCTGCTGAAGCCGGCAAAGCTGCTGCTGCCGAAGCTGATGCCGATGACATGGCCGACGCTGACGCCGGTTATTGATTGCGCAGTAGATAGCCAAATATGTCTGCCGTACTCGACACCCCCGTCGCCATCCGGCGGACAGCCATGGACCTGCTTGCACGACGTGAGCACGGTCGAGTCGAGCTGACGCGCAAGTTGCGTCAGCGCGGCGCTTCGGACGAGCTGATCGAGCCTGAACTCGATCGGCTCGCCGAAGAAGGGCTGCTTAGTGAAGCCCGCTACCTTGAGAGTTTCATTCGTTATCGTTCCGGCTCTGGCTATGGCCCTGCGCGTATTCGCGAAGAGCTGTGTCAGCGTGGTTTGGCGCGTGCAGATATCGACCAGGCCCTGCGTGAAAGCGAGGTGAATTGGGGCGAGCGTATGCGAGATGTGTGGCAGCGCAAGTTTGCCGGGCAGCGCCCGCAAGATCCGCGCAGCCGCGCCCAGCAGACCCGGTTCCTGGCTTACCGTGGGTTTCCCATGGACATGATCGGCCGTCTGCTCAGTGGGCGTGATCTCGACGATTATTGACGCTCGAAACTACAGTGCACGTGCACGTCGCGGATAATCTGTTTTGCCAAATGCCCCAGGCTGTCTCCATTCCATTGTAGGCGCGGGTTCACCCGCGAATACGGTGGCGGCTGCGGCGGTGAATGACCGGGGATGTTGGGCAACAGGTTAGGCCCTTTCGCGGGTAAACCCGCTCCTACGACGGTCTGCGTCCAACAACCGATCCGGTGCAGGAGCAGCCTGAGGTTGCCCCTGCAGGTATTACGCGAGCTGTTACAGCGAAGCATCAACTCACTTTCAGCGCCTGCCTGGCCCTCTGCGTGGTATGCATGGGTTGTGGCTTGGCCCAGTTCTCCGGCAGGTTGATGAAATCCACCAGCTCACGCAAGCGGCCCTGATCCCGGCCGTTGAAGGCGAATGAAAGGCGGGTCAGATGGCTGTAATTGCCAACTTCGTGCTCGGCACTGCTATCCGCTTGCTGGTGATATTTGCCACTCAGGCGCAAATCGGCAAACCCTTCCTGAATGTCATACAACGCCGCTTCGCTGAGCGCATGGTGCATGCGGATCACGAACTGGCTCTTCAGCCAGCGGCTGGAGTGGTAGTTGCTGTAGAACTGGTTGATTTCCTCAACCGCCTCGTCAGCGCTGTGTACCAGGCGCACCAGCTTCAGGTCGCTGGGCAGGATGTAGCGGTTTTCTTCCAACTGGCGGCTGATGAAGTCCAGGCAGTCACGCCAGAAGCTGCCGCCCGGTGAGTCCAGCAGCACCACCGGTACCAGTGGGCTCTTGCCGGTCTGGATCAGGGTCAGTACCTCCAGCGCTTCATCCAGGGTGCCGAAGCCGCCAGGGCACAACACCAGGCCGTCGGCCTCCTTGACGAAGAACAGCTTGCGAATGAAGAAAAAGTGGAACGGCAGGAGTTTGTCGGTACCGTTCACCGTCGGGTTGGCATGTTGTTCGAAGGGTAGGGTGATGTTGAAACCCAGGCTGTGCTCGCTGCCGGCGCCTTCGTGGGCAGCCGCCATGATGCCGCCGCCGGCGCCGGTGATGACCATCAGGTCGGAGCGCGCCAGAGTGGCGCCCAGCTCGCGGGCCAGGGCGTACATCGGATGCTCGAGCGGGGTGCGTGCCGAGCCGAACACGGTCACTTTGCGTCGGCCCTTGTAGCGCTGCAGGGTGCGGAAGGACTGGTCCAGTTCGCGCAGGGCCTGCAGGGTGATCTTGGCGCTCCAGCGGTCGCTGTCGTCATGGGCCATGCGCAGGATGGTCAGCATCATGTCGCGGTAAAGCGGCAGGTTAGGGCTGTTGGGGGCAACCAGTTGCAGTTGTGCTTCGATATTGCTCAGGTCGATATTGTTGTCGCGGAAGTGGCTGAACAGCAGTTCATTCGAATGGTAAGGCATGCGACGTCTCCTTCTGCACCAATACCTCTGACCTCAATCTAGACCCTTGCGCCCGATCGTGCCGAGGTGTTCGGCGCAGCCGCCTGTCGGCCTGAGGCCATCGGCATCACGGGTTTGGTTAACTGGTAGAGTGAAACGTGTCGATGCAGGAGGTGGTGCTATGCATCGCTTGGTCATCGAAGTGGACTGGCAGCTCTACCAGCAGCTGGAGAACGCGGCCCAGGTGCATCACCTGAGCCTTGAAGCCGAGTGCCGTCGCAGGCTGTCGGGGCTGGAGTGTCGGTCGCGATACTTGCAGGCGCTGTTGGCGGAGATGCGCGCCGATGCCGTTGAAGGGCGCTGGCGCGCTCATGAGGACGAGAAGGCGTAGCGTTGACGCTGTGCTTACTTCTTCTTGTTGCCGGCCAGGCAGCTGGCGTTGTCGAAGGCCTGGTCCATGACTGGCTGGTTGGTCTTGTAGACCGTGAAGCGGTAGACCATGACGGCGCCCTTGGACATCAGGTTGCGGAAGCCGTTGTTGCGGCACACGCTGTCGCCGAGCTGGCTGCGCACCTGCTCAGGGTTGGCCTGCATGCGCGCTGCGTGGCTCTGGCGTACGCTCAGGTGGTTGACCAGCGCCTTGCCTTCAACGGTGTAACCCTGATCGAGGATGTCCTCGTTGATTGCGCGTGGGGTGCCGACGCTGCTCTCTTTGGCGACCTTCTGCAGCAGGGTGTTCAGGTCGTAATCCTGCTTGGATGCCGCCTGGGCTGCCAGAGGCAGGGCGAGCAGCAGGCTCAGGGCGGGGGCGATAAGGCGCAGCATGAATCTCTCCTGGTTCGATGACTGGCGCTTTGACATGCGCGGGTCAACGGCGTTCCGTAAAATTGCGCGTGGCGAGGACCGGCACGGTAGAAATCCGATTATAAGGAGCGCTTTGCCGGCTGCACAGCAATTGCCACCTGTTCTGGTAGACTGGCCGCCTTGTTTTTTCCGAGTCATCCTTGTGCCCATTTTCAATCTGTCCAGAGGCCTGCCGGCATGAGCCATGCGGTAGCGCGTCTGCGCGCCGAACGCCTGGCCCGCAGCAACAAGCCTTTCATCGCCCGTGGCTCGCGTGCCGAGCGTTGCCCGGATTGCCGGGTCATCGCCACCCATTGCCTGTGTGCCTGGAAGCCTAGGGTGCAGGCTGACGCGGGTGTGTGCCTGCTGATGCACGACACCGAGCCGCTGAAACCCACCAACACCGGCTGGTTGATTGCCGACCTGATTGAAGACACCTGGGCCTTCGGCTGGCTGCGCACCGCGGTTGACGAGCGCCTGCTGGCTTTGCTCGATGACCCGCGCTGGCAGCCTTATATCGTTTTTCCGGGCGAGTTCGTTGCCCAGGAGCGCGTGGTCAGTGAGGTGGTGCGCGAGCCGGGCAAGCGTCCACTGTTCATCCTGCTGGATGCCACCTGGACCGAAGCGCGCAAGATGTTCCGCAAAAGCCCGTACCTGGACCGCTTCCCGGTGTTGAGCCTGCAAGCCGAGCAGATGTCGCGCTACCGCCTGCGGCGCTCCAAGCGCGATGATCATTTCTGTACGGCAGAAGTTGCGGCCATGTGCCTGGACCTTGCTGGCGATAGCCAGGCTTCGCAGGCGCTGGATGCTTATCTGGATGTGTTCAGCCTGCATTACCTGAGTGGCAAACGGCGGCTGCCGCTTGACGAGCAGGACGACACCCACCAGCGTTTGCATACCTTCCTATAGTCCAAGGGGCACAACCCCTGCTTTGGTACATAATGACGGAGCTGGCAGCCAGGGTGGGCGAGACGGCAGGGCGATTGGCTTATCTCCCTTGACCGTGCTCGGCCTCCTTGGCGCCGATTCCCCGCCGGGCGCTTCCCTTCCACTCGAGTGCCTGGCACAGAACAGGATCCTTAGATCGATGGCCACATACGAAATCCTGATTGCCGATGACCACCCACTGTTCCGTGGCGCTCTGCGCCAGGCCGTTACCCTCGGGCTTGGCTCCGATGTGCGTCTGGTCGAAGTCGCAAGCATTGCCGAACTGGAAACCCGCCTGAGCGAAAAAGCCGACTGGGACCTGGTGCTGCTGGACTTGAACATGCCGGGTGCCTACGGTTTTTCCGGTCTGGTGCTGCTCCGCGGGCAGTACCCGCAGATCCCCGTGGTGATGGTGTCGGCACAGGAAGAGGCCGCCGTGGTGGTCAAGTCCCGCGAGTTCGGCGCCAGTGGTTTCATTCCCAAGTCCAGCACCCTGGAAGTGATCCAGGATGCGGTGCGCAAGGTGCTTGATGGCGAGGTCTGGTGGCCGCCGCAGGCGTTCGAAAAGGTCGATGTTTCGGCCGAGGCCAAGGCCGCCAGCGAAGGCTTGGCCAGCCTCACGCCGCAGCAGTTCCGCGTACTGACCATGGTCTGCGAAGGCTTGCTGAACAAGCAGATCGCCTATGAGCTGAGCGTGTCGGAAGCGACCATCAAGGCCCACGTGACCGCGATCTTCCGCAAGCTGGGCGTGCGTACCCGGACCCAGGCTGCACTGCTGCTGCAACAACTTGAATCGGTTGCCAGCAACTGACTGCGTGTGGCTTCACGCTTTTTTGACCCGAGCCGGTCTAGTCTGCTGGCCTTTCTGCTGTGAAGTGACTCACATGACATCGCCATTCAAGGGCCAGACCGGCCTCAAACGCATCTTCAACGCCGCTGGCTACTCGCTGGACGGCCTGCGTGCCGCCTTCAAGGGCGAGGCCGCATTCCGCCAGCTGGTGCTGCTCAACGTGCTGCTGATCCCGATCGCCTTCTGGCTGCCGGTCAGCCGCGCCGAGCGGGCCATCATGATCGCCGTCTGCCTGCTGGGGCTGATCGTCGAGCTCTTCAACTCGGCGGTAGAGGCGGCCATCGATCGCATTTCGCTGGAGCGCCACCCGCTGTCGAAAAATGCCAAGGACATGGGCAGCGCCGCACAGCTGGTGGCACTGACCATGGTGGCGCTGGTATGGGGTGTGATCCTGCTTTAAGCGATCGGTGGCAGCACGATCTCGTCACTGCGGGTAAAGCCGGCAGTAAAGCTGCGGCATAGCTCGAGAAACTCGCGCATGGCCGAGGTCTGGTACTTCTGTTTGTGCCAGATGAAGTAGAACTGGCGCAGCAGGTCCAGCTCCGGTGTTTCCACAGGTACCAGGCTGCCACGGCGGAAGGCGTCACGCAGGGCCAGGCGTGAAATGCAACCGATGCCCAGGCCCGACTCCACCGCGCGCTTGATCGCTTCGGTGTGCTCCAGCTCCAGGCGAATGTTAAGGTTGGCGCGGTGATGGCGCATGGCCTGGTCGAAGGTCAGGCGCGTGCCTGAGCCTTGTTCGCGCAGGATCCACGCCTCTTGCGAAAGGCTTTCGATATCGGCGCGGCCCAGTTTCGCCAGTGGGTGCTGTGGCGCACAGAACACCACCAGTTCGTCCTCAACCCACGGCTGAACTTCCAGGTCGGGGTGATTGCAGTCACCTTCGATTAGACCCAGATCAATTTCGTAGTGCGCGACCTGTTGCACGATATGCGCAGTATTTTGAACATGCAGTTTTACCTGGCTTTCCGGGTGCGTCTGCATGTAATTGCCGATCAGCAGGGTGGCCAGGTAGTTGCCGATGGTAAGCGTGGCGCCGACCGCCAGCGAGCCGAAACCGGATTTTCCGTTGAGCAGGTCTTCGATTTCCTTGGCCTGGTCAAGCAGGGCTACTGCTTGTGGCAGCAATTGATGGCCCAGGGCATTGAGGGCCAGGCGTTTGCCGGCACGGTCGAACAGCTGGCAGCTCGATTGCCGCTCAAGTTCGGTGATAGAGGTACTGGCGGCCGACTGCGACAGCGCCAACAGGCTGGCGGCCCGAGAGACGCTTTGGTGCTGGGCGACGGCGACGAAGACTTGCATTTGACGGAGTGTGAATCGCATATCGATATAACCGATAACACATATCTTGATAATCCAGTTAACAGATATTGTCGCTGCCCCTAAACTATTGCGCAACTGTGCGCTTTGCGCGCGCGTTTTTCTTCAGGAGCCCCATCGATGAGCAACATGAACCACGAACGTGTCCTCAGTGTGCACCACTGGAACGACACCCTGTTCAGCTTCAAGTGCACCCGCGACCCGGGCCTGCGCTTCGAGAACGGTCAGTTCGTGATGATCGGCCTGCAGCAGGACAACGGCCGTCCGCTCATGCGTGCCTACTCCATCGCTTCGCCAAACTGGGAAGAGCACCTTGAATTCTTCAGCATCAAGGTGCCGGACGGCCCGCTGACCTCGCAGCTGCAGCACCTGAAGGAAGGCGATGAGATCATCATCAGCAAGAAGCCTACCGGCACCCTGGTCCTTGACGACCTGAATCCTGGCAAGCACCTGTACCTGCTGAGCACCGGTACTGGCCTGGCGCCGTTCATGAGCGTCATCCAGGACCCGGAAACCTACGAGCGCTTTGAAAAAGTGATCCTGGTGCACGGCGTGCGCTATGTGAACGAAGTGGCCTACCGCGAGTTCATCACCGAGCACCTGCCGCAGAACGAGTTCTTCGGTGAGTCGGTTCGCGACAAGCTGATCTACTACCCGACCGTGACCCGCGAGCCGTTCGAAAACCAGGGCCGTCTGACCGACCTGATGCGCAGCGGCAAGCTGTTCAGCGACATCGGCCTGCCGCCGATCAACCCGCAAGACGACCGCGCGATGATCTGCGGCAGCCCGAGCATGCTCGACGAGACCAGCGAAGTGCTGGACAGCTTCGGCCTGAAGATCTCCCCGCGCATGCGCGAGCCGGGTGACTACCTGATCGAGCGTGCCTTCGTCGAGAAGTAAGGCGCAGGCGGGTACAGGAAGGCGACTCTCGGGTCGCCTTTCTTATGCCTGGGATTTGTGCATGGCCTGTTCCGGCCCTTTCGCGGGTAAACCCGCTCCTACGGGTGCAGCGCACGTCCCGGGAATTGCACGAAACCCGTAGGAGCGGGCTTGCCCGCGAAAGGGCCGGTGCAAGCGCCCCCCGATCTATTCGACCCGCGTCTCGCCGCTGTACACCAAGATTTCCCGGCACCGCTTGCACAGGTATCGCCGCCCTTGGTGCACCAGCTTGTGCCGCTGCGCGGTAAACGGGAAGTCGCTTTGCGGGCACGGGCAGCGGTAGATGTAGCGGGTCACTGCGCGCCGTTGCACGTCATAGTTGTGGCAACGATTGGGCGGCAGTTCATACACCCCGCGCATGATCAGCTGCCACTCTTCACCATGGGCCTGGATGCGGTCGCCAAACAGCTGGTGGGCAACCAGGTGTGCCACTTCATGGGCCACGGTCTGGCGCAGGAAGTCTTCCTGGTTTTCGCGGTAGAGCTGCAGGTTGAAGCGCAGCAGATTCTCGTGCAGGTGGGCGACGCCGGCTTTTTGCCCGCGCAGTTTGAAGCTGACTTCGGGGCGCGGGAAGCGGCGTTTGAAAAAGGCTTCGGCTTGCTGGTAACAGGTTTCGACGCGTTGTTTGAGCTGCTCGGGCATGGCGGGGCGGTTCTCCTGACCAGGCATTATGCCGCAAGCGCAGGTGGCTTGCCGAGTCACCGGTCAGCGCACAGCCAGAGGCCGCCTTGCGGCGGCCCCTGGTTGATGCCCCAGTGTTGGTTCGGTCTGTTCTAGTTGGTGTAGACGGGCCCCACGCCCAGTCCCCAGATAATCACGGTAGCGGCCATGATTGCCACCAGTACCACCAAGCCCACTGCCAGCACCGAGCTGGAGAACAGGAAGCCTTCATCCGACGGTATGTTCATGAACGTCGGCAAGCCGACATACAGCAGGTACACCGTGTAGCAGATGGCGGCAGTGCCGATCAGCATGCCCAGCCACAGGTGCGGGTAGAGCGCCGCCAGGCCACCGATGAACAAGGGGGTAGCGGTGTAGGTGGCAAAAGCGATGCATTGCGCCATGGACGGGTTGGCATCATAGGTGCGGGCCATCCAGTGGATGAATGCGCCCATTACCGCCACCCCGGCGAGCATGGCCAGGTAGGACATGATGCTCATCCAGATTGCGCTTTCCATGGTCAGCATCACTGCTGGCCGGTCACCGATCACCCAGCCCACCTGGGTAGTGCCGATAAAAGCCGAAACGGCAGGAATCGCCGCGAGGATCAGGGTGTGCGTCAGGTACATGTGGCTGATGGTTTCTTCTTCGCCACGAATCTCCCGCCATTCCTGATCGGGATGGGTAAACAGCCCCACAACGTGATGAATCATGCCGATCACTCCTCTCAATGTTGCCAAACGCCCCCCAATATGGAGCGCAAGCGGCCCGAGGCCCTAACACCGATGCAAGCGGTAATGTGGCCTTATGTCGCAGTATAGGAAGCCGTTACCCACATAAACCGCGCTTTTTAGAGCAAATTGCGCTGTAAGCCGTGCTGTTGATTACATTGAAGTCTTTATCGGAATGCCTACAGCGGCGTCGCGTTTGTGCGTAAAATAGCCGGCTTTTGTCACACCTCGCGGATCCAAGCGCTATGGGCACCCTCTCGGTCAACCAGAACAAACTGCAAAAACGCCTGCGTCGTCTCGCTGGCGAAGCCATCACCGACTACAACATGATCGAGGATGGCGACAAGGTCATGGTCTGCCTGTCCGGCGGCAAGGACAGCTACACCATGCTCGACGTTCTGTTGCACCTGCAGAAGGTGGCACCGATCACGTTCGAGATCGTTGCGGTGAACATGGACCAGAAACAGCCGGGCTTCCCTGAGCACGTATTGCCGGCTTACCTCAAGGAACTGGGGGTCGAGTACCACATCGTCGAGAAGGATACCTACTCGGTGGTAAAGGAGCTGGTACCCGAAGGCAAGACCACTTGCTCGCTGTGTTCGCGCCTGCGCCGCGGTACCCTGTACACCTTCGCCGACGAAATCGGCGCTACCAAGATGGCGCTGGGGCATCACCGCGACGACATCGTCGAAACCTTCTTCCTCAACATGTTCTTCAACGGCGCGCTCAAGGGCATGCCGCCGAAGCTGCGCGCCGACGATGGCCGCAACGTGGTGATCCGCCCGCTGGCCTACTGCAGCGAGAAGGACATCCAGGCCTACTCGGACATGAAGGAGTTCCCGATCATCCCGTGCAACCTGTGCGGCTCGCAGGAAAACCTGCAGCGCCAGGTGGTCAAGGACATGCTGGTGGAGTGGGAACGCAAGCACCCGGGCCGTACCGAGAGCATCTTCCGTGCCCTGCAGAACGTGGCACCGTCGCAGTTGGCCGACCGGAACCTGTTTGACTTCACCAGCCTTAAGATCGACGAAAACGCTACCCCGCGTTTCCTCGACGTGCTGAACATCTGAGCCCATGCGCGATTACCAGTGGTTGCATGAGTACTGCCTGAATCGCTTTGGCTCGGCCCAGGCGCTGGAGGCTTTCCTGCCGCAGCCGCGCACGCCGGCGCAACTGCGCGACATCAGTGACGACCGCTACCTGTCGACACTGGCCCTGCGGGTGTTTCGCGCCGGGCTCAAGCACAGCCTGGTGGATGCCAAGTGGCCGGCGTTCGAGCAGGTATTCTTCGGCTTCGACCCGGAGAAAGTGGTGCTGATGGGCGCCGAGCGTCTGGAGCGGTTGATGCAGGATGAGCGCATTATCCGCCACCTGGGCAAGCTCAAGAGCGTGCCGCGCAATGCGCAAATGGTGCTGGATATCGCCAAGGCGCATGGCAGTTTTGGTGCGTTCATCGCCGACTGGCCAGTGACCGACATTGTCGGCTTGTGGAAGTACCTGGCCAAGCACGGCAACCAGTTGGGCGGGTTGTCGGCGCCACGGTTCTTGCGCATGGTCGGCAAGGAGTTATCCGCTTAGCTAGGCCTGCGTTGACATCGAGCCATTAATAGCTCTGCCCTCTGAAATTTTCCCTCTTATGTGTCAACATTAATCGCCATATCACCAATCAACATTTATTATTAGAAGACTCTTACAAAGTGTTGATCTGATTGTTGGGTATTAGACCGCTGTCGCCAGCTTGTTGACAGCGCCTGAATCACATGCTTTATTGACTGAAGTGGTAGACCCGGCGTAGGTCTATCCAGTCTATCGACTAGTTCATAATCGTTTTAAGGGAACCAAACTAAGGTTTGGCCTTATCCGAATGATCAGCGTTGACTTTGATGCTCCATTTATCAAGGTGCCGCTGATATGTCCTGCAAAAAAGAAATCCCCTCTATTTCTGCTGGTCGCATTGTAGGTTTCATTGCTACCACGCAGCCTTCCAAAGAAATTAATCTTCAAAAGACCGTTGCTCCAGATGCGCGGCACTCTATTGCTGAGTGCGAGGCGCGGCTATGAAAGTTCGCGAATTCAAAGATTTTCAAGGGCGACCTTCTGCCCTGATTTTTGATGAGGGGCGGCCAGTCTTCTTAGCTAACTTTTGGCTCATAAATTTCAAGCCCGGTTTGTCACCTAAGTCACGAGTTTTAATAGCTTATGATTTAAGCGTGGTGATGCTTTACCTCAAGGGTAATGAAATAGACATAGCGGCTAGGTTCGCAGATGGAGATTATCTGACTATTGGTGAGATTGTTCGGCTTCGAAATAGATTGGAAGAGCACAAGCGGACAGTTGAACTGCGAGTGAAAGGTGTTGGAGTTTTGGCTCCAACAATGACTTGCAGTTCGGCATTTGTTCGACGTTGCCGGACAGCACGAGAGTTTTTCGAGGTGATGGCAGAGGAATTGTGTCCGCGGGGAGCAGTTGATAAAACGTCTCTCAATGGATTTAAGGCCAGATTAGAAAAGCATCTACCAAGTAGGCAGAAAAATGACATGCCTTCTATGGTGGAGCCGCTATCTGACAAAGAATTTTCGCAAATGGATTCCACCATAAGAGAGCAGGCAAAGATTGGGGGGAGAGCCAAATTTCTAATTCACCGGGATCTGGTTATTTTTCATCTGCTCCGCGAGCTCGGAATTAGGAATAGTGAACTGCTTGGGATAAAGGTAGACGGGTTCTCTCGCTCTGCTAATGGTTATATGACTGTGCATATTCAGAGGAATAAAGACCTTCTCGATGATCCTAGGTCAAGCCCGGCGACGGTCAAAACACTGGAAAGGAAACTCAAAATTTCTGACAATCTTTGGACGCTAATTGAGCGATACATAGTCGAGAGAAGGAAGTTAATAGTTGCTAGAGGCCATAGCTTCCTAATTGTTACGCGTGACGGTGCACCATTGTCGAATGATTCTGTTGGCGCATTGTTCAAAATGCTGCAGAAGAATGCTGGGCGGCGAATAACGCCTCACACGCTTCGACACTCCTGGGCTTGCAATTTCATACTTGAAGAATTTGAGCGGGCCTCAAGTCTTTCAAACAGAGAAAAAGAAAGAGTGATTGCGTCTGCATTGAGTGTGCTCAGAGCCCATATGGGTTGGGGGTTGAATTCGTCCATGCCTGATCACTATGCAAGATTCGCATTTCAAAAAATTGGTAACGATAGACTCTTATCCGAAGAGCAGTTGATCCATGCAAGCATTATGAGTAGGAGTGAAAATGAATCAGATTAAACAAGAAGCGGAAACGCCTGAGGAGTTGACTGATCTATATGCTTACCATCACAAGACTAATTTGAGCTTCGTTGTTAATGATAGATTCATTATGAACCATGAATCACTTAGACGAGAGGCGCAAATAGATTTCAAGGAAATGTCGGGGGTTTTCAGTCAAGAGGTCGTAGAAGCGCTTCGGTTTGAATTCGTTTCGTGTGTTTCGCAAGGCTATGCACTATCAACCATTGCTACCTATATTTTGAAGACTAACGAACTTATAAGGCTTGTTAAGAAAGCAGGGGCTATTGAGGCACGACCTATAAAATCGCTATGTGCGGACCCTAAGTTGTGGAAGGTGTTTTGGGAATGGCTGGACAGAAATAGAAACTATAAAACATTTATAGTCAGGTGGAATGGTGATGAGGGCTTGTTATGGAGTGATCAGTTCGGTTCTCTCATCAACGCTCTTCCTTCACAATCCACTAGAGATAGAGCTGCACGATCTGCCGATCCATACTCTGGAGCCCTGACTGAGTCTGAAGTTCGTGATATTACTTTTGGGGTTTGCAAGGGGTATGAACAAGGGCTGCTTCATATCGAGCATCTGGCCACATACTTCTTGGCTTTACTACTCGGCTACCGACATAGTCAAATTATCAATCTAAAGGTGCAAGATTTGACGTATAGCGAGGAGCTTAAATCTTGGCGATTGAAGGTGGAAATGATAAAACAAAAAAATAAAAGTGCTCCTGTATATGTATTTGTGCGCCTTCCTATACTGATTAATACGCTTCTAGATTATCTGGTGCCTCTTTGTAAGGCAAGGGGGAAAGATTATTTGATTCATCGAACAACAAGTTATTCGGGATGCCATGTCCCTGAGGAGCTTATTAGCGAGCTTCCAAATAAAAAGTGCGTAGGGAGCGTATTGCTGGGGCGTATAGAAGAAGTCATATATTCCCTAGGTGTGAGGACGCCAAGGGTAGAGGGTGGTCGAATTAATTTAAACTTTATTAGGTTCAAACATACGCTGCTCACCAGAGCGGCTGTAAATGGGGCTACAGCTCATGAACTCATGTACCTCGGTATGCACAGTGATATAACCTCGGCCCGCTCATATATAGACTCAATTCCAGCCGCGCAGGCCAGGATTAGAGAGGAACTTGGGGGTGCGCTTACGTCGATAGCCCAAGTCTTTCTAGGGGCAGTTTATGAAGGAGGATACGAGAAAGCGATCTTGGAGATGCCTGACTCAATCAAGCGGCATTATGGTATAGCAGGAGCAAAGCCTATTGGTGTGTGTGGGAGTACTGTGAACTGTACTGATCATGCCCCGGTGGCGTGCCTGTTGTGTCCGAAGTTTCAACCATTTCGTGATGCTCCATTCGGAGAATATAAAGATTACTTAACTATAGAATGTAGGAATCAACCTTCCTATCAGGTTAAGCAAAAAATTCAGGAGTATATACAGGCGTGTGATATGTGGGTTAAAAGGGTGAGCTAAAGGTGATGATATGAGTTTTGTTGATGCTAAGAATAATTTTCAGAACTTGATAAGCAGTTTGGTTCCAATTTTTCAGGATTTCGTTCTTGTTGATGGTGTTGTTGATATTACTAGTAGATATAAAATACCACCTCGTATGATGGAGAAAGGTGCCACTGGTGCTCATGCATATACCCTGCCCTCGACCCTGCCGCTTGATTCTAAAGCTTTAATTGCCGCTAGCGTCAGTGAAGAATGGACTTTGCTGTTCAAGCTTGCCAATTTAAGTCGCTCGCTTGCAGGTAATAAATCTTCTAAGGACGTTAGTGTTGCATTTTATTATCTGCTAAAGGCCATGCCAGATTTTAAGATGCCGTGGGAGGTGGTAAATTCAGACTTTCTTCGAGCGTCAAGTCAATCGGGGGTAACGCAATCGCAACAGTTTAGAATGGGCGCAGGGCTTAGTTATATAGGTAGATTTTATAATAAATATGGGCTTTCTTCAGAAACTATAAGGTATACGCAAAACGCGCATCTGAGACCTGAGCGCTCCTCAAAAAGCCTGCTTCCCGATCTTGAGTCTTGCCGGGTGCTGGCTGCCACTTTTAGCGAACCCAGTAACAACTTTGAAACCCTTGTCACCTCAGCTTTTGCTCTACTAAATTATGCCCCTTCTAGGGCTTCTGAAATAGTTACCTTGGATATTAATTGCATTACTGATCTCGATGGTTTTGGGCTTCGTTTTCCCTCTCTGGCTAAGAACGGTGGTGCTGTAGTAAAAAGGGCACCGTGCGTCGAGTTTGAAGAGATTGTTCGTGTAGCGGTTGATCGTTTGAAAGTATTAAGCAAATCGGTTCGTCAGAGTTCGGCTTGGTACGGAAATCACCCTGATAGCCTTTATATTCCTGAGCATCTAGCAGGCTTGCATGCCAAGTCCTATTTTACTGCCGTTGAGGCGTTAGAGATTATAGGCTACGAGCGTAGTGATGGTTGTACCTCCATTCGCCTGTATCCCAATAGACCCAATTCACCCTTGTATCATTTTATGCCGCCCGGTTTAAGCAGGCTGTTTGAAGGTGAATTGCTCTTCAAAGGGGATGAAGTCAAGGTTCCTGTTTATGGCGATTCTGTGATATCTAAAGAAAAATTGTTAGAGTGGATTCGTAGTCATCTTGGGACAACGTTCCCATATGTGGATGGGGTTTCAGGCGTACGCTGCGAAAATTCAATTTTCATTTACCCGGTGTCGTCACGGTACCCAACTACTAACATTTCATGGCAGTGCAAGTACGTTCCTGACTTCTTTTCTACTTCAAAGCTGCAGATGCATTTTTCAAGATTATTCTTTAGATCCATTGGTCGGGAGGAGCTGTCGATTAAGTCGCATACGATGCGCCACCTTCTAAATACTTTGGCTCAGACCAAGCATATAGATCAAAGGATTGTGGCAATGTGGTCTGGTAGAAGTTCAGTGGAACAAAATGCTGATTACGATCACAGATCTATGGAGGAGAAGACGGAAGCTGTTGATGTGGATTCAATAAGTTTCAAATATGAGTTTGGCGGTTTTTTAAATGATCTTTATAATTCCGAGTACGAAGATAAAGGTGTTTCTACTGAGCGATTTTTTCAAGAGGTCGTTGGCTCGCTTCATGTTACAGAGTTAGGTTTCTGTCGGCATAATTATGCCTCGGGTCCCTGTCCGAATGTTTTCCAGTGTGTCGATTGCCCAGAACACTGTTTTACAAAAAGCGAAAGAGGCCGTTCTGCTGCGAGTAAAATGATTCAAAAATTAATTCCTGTTATCGAGTTAGCAAGAGTTGCGGTGGATAATTGTGAGCCAGGAGCTGATAAATTTTTAGAAGTCCATGAAAGAAAATTGTCACGATATAAAAAGCAACTCCAAATCTGCATGGATGAGGAAATCCCATCTGATGCGCTTTGCTCACTTCCACCTCTTCTGCCACATGATAATCTTTTATCTAAGTCATTGAAGTGGCGTGAAAGTAAGTCCGGTGAGTTGGTGAGGGTGGCTCACAAAAATGGGCGTGCTCATGGTTACAGTCGTGCCACGATTGAACAGGTTAGAAACCTGTCAGAGAAATGGGATCCGGAAATTCATGGTCTTCCGACATGGAAAGCGATTTGTGGTTTTATTGAGGCATCTTTTAATCTCACTGTGCGTCCTGAGTCATTGCTAATGAATAAGGAAATTGCAATGATATTTGAGGTTTTGGCTGCTCGGTTGTTAAAAGATCCAATGGTTAAGCGAGATGGCTCACTGCGCTGGCACTGGAATATTAATTACTTGGCAGCTGAGGCATTAGAAGTCTGGGATTATGATCGCCTAAGATCACCATCATGTAGCAGTGTGGCTGATGAGATTAATCGTAAACACCCATGCGTGAGGGCTACCAAAAATACTATTGAGAAGAATAAATTCACTGCTCATCTCGTTGCACGAAAAAAGCAAGAACTGCAAGATAGTGGATTAATACAGCTATCTCGCCGAGGGCGGGTTCTAAGTGAGCGCGAAGTAGTTTTTGATGGCGGTAAGGAGCTTAACGCATACAGAGCATTCACTGAAATTTGTTGCAATTGGAGTCTTGAGTATGGTCTTCCTACCAAGAAGGCAGTGCTGTCGGTTTTGCTTAAGAAGTATGGATTTGATTTTTCCTTTTATCAAATCAGTAACATTCAGCAGTTATCTTCTGTGTTTAAGTATATGCAGGATAAATTTAAGGGGTCAAAATATGTATTGTACAATTCTATGAATGTGCCGCGATGGAATGTCTTTAAATTAATTGAGGAGTGCCTGCATGATGTCTCGGTGGTCCATGCTGATTCATTGTATGAAGCTGTGTGTTCCAGATTTCCTGGTTTTAATTCATCGCGCTTGTGGTTTTCCAGATACGTCTCGCGTTATATGCATGGAGAAAGAGAATGAAGCGACGTGCGATTACAGACATAGATCTTAAGGATTTTGTAAAAATATTGAGGGGGTGGGACACGGTCGATGATGGCTTGTTGAGTTGGAACAGTTTTATAAAGCGTATTGAAGAGGCGGTCGGCTATTCCTATGAGCGGACAACTTTATATAAGGCCAAGAGAGGTGAGATACTCAGGGAGTTTCAAATTGCTAAGAGTCGGCTTAAGGTAAATTCCACTCCGGCAGGGCGAGGGAGCACGATGTCCCGTCAGGAGCTTCTCAAGGCTCATACAAATCAGTTGCTCGAAATCGAGCGCCTGCGCGATGAAAACTCTCAATTGTTAAAATTGCACGTGAAGTATTTGAAGCTTTTTTTTGAGAATGACATTATTCCGGGTGAGGACTAGTGGCTTCAGTTGTTCGACTCTATACCTCGGTTGCTCAGGAGACCAAACATGAGTGATCCAACACTGACTCAAGGCGCTCGTGCTTCGATGCTCAAATTTCAGTTTTGCTACACAACTGTGCTCGAAGCAGTGGACGCCCAGTACGATGTTCGAGGCTATTTACTGAGCCAGTTGGTCAAGATTTGCCTTGAGAATCGCGCTATTATACCGCCGGCACAACGGTCCTACTACGACTGCTGCGTTCATCAAAACGCTTTGGCCTACTTGGAAGACTTTACTGCCCAGCTATTGTTCGGACCGGGAGGGCGATTTTCTCCACACGAATATCGTTACATGGTTGAGAAAAAATTGTAGCCTCTACTAATGTAGCGAGTGCAGTAGCACATGTTTGGCTATTGTACATTATCTAAGCTAGCTAGCATCTGCGCTAATAGAAGGGGATCGAAGCCAGGAGGCTCAGGAAAAATGGCTTTATCAGAGCAAGTACAAAATCTGATTCGGCGTGCAATTGACGTAGCTCTGTACACTGTGACCCTTGAGGCTATAGCGTTGAGCAAGATTGTGAGTGACTGCAGCCGGGCAGGCGCACACGAAATAGGCGACCTTGAAAGGTAAGTACAGTAGCGACTAGAGCTTTGCCCTGATCTCGTGGAGCTATCAGCAGCCCGGTAACCTTCCAAGGCGCGTGCCAAGAACCGATTCTGATCATATTAGGCTCTGTCTGAAATCCCAAGAAACTGAAATGTGGCCCCGGAACAGCCCGGGTTCGGTACAGTCGCCGACCATCTACGGAAAGGAATTCTGTGATGGCAAAGCGTTATGAGCTCTCGGATGAAGCCTGGGCGGTGGTCGCCGACCTCTTTACGGCAGTCCACGTCAGGGGCAGGCCCCGCAGCAGTGATCGCTTGATGCTCGATGGTGTTCTCTGGGTGCTCTGCTCAGGAGCAGCCTGGCGAGATATGCCCGAGCGTTTCGGGTCTTGGGCGACTGTCTATCATCGCTTCCGAGTCTGGCGAAACCGCGGAACGTTCGATCAGATGCTCAGACGATTGCACCTCAGACTCAATGACAAAGGCTTGATCGATCCCCACACCTGGATGATCGATTCGACCGCTGTTAGAGCAACCCGTGCTTCATCTGGAGCGCGGAAAAAAGGGGGCCTGACGAGCCTGCCGATCACGCTCTAGGCCGAAGTCGTGGCGGCCTGACAACCAAAATCCACATGCTCTGCGACGCCAACGGGATACCGTTGCGCTTTCTCCTCTCTGGCGGTCAAGCCAGTGACATCAGCTACGCACAACCACTGCTGGACGAGGTCAGCATTCCATCGAGCCAACGTGGCCGCCCGCGCAAGCGCTGTAAATGGCTACTTGCCGACAAGGGCTACGACGCCGAAGCGCTACGCCGCTACTGCGATCAATATCGAATGCAACCCGTCATCCCGCTGCGCTCGATGAAGCGCAAGCCCAAGCCTGGCTTACCCAGACTGTTCGACCGGCCCAAATACCGACAGCGCAACATCATCGAACGCATGTTTGGCTGGCTGAAAGAGAACCGCCGGATCGTCACGCGCTTCGACAAGCTCGCAAAAAGTTACGCCGCGATGGTCTCGCTGGCTTGTGTCATGCGGTGTATGCGACGGCTTTTTTCAGACAGAGCCTAGGTGGGCGGCCCCAGGAGAAGCAAGCCTCAGTGTCACAGTTTTTCCGGGTAATAAACCAAGCGTTAGATTACATCCATCCTCCTCCCTTTGAGTTGCCCGCTTTGCCGATCTTTTTCCAATAATATTTGCTCGTTCAATCGGGCATTAGAGTTGGTGCGAATTGAACACGAAATGTGAACTGCTCGTTCACGCTTCACGGTGTTGACGGCAGTTTCCTGTTCGGTATGCTATTTATGGACGTTATTTCTCAATTCGAGTGCTGTGACGTCGCTCAGCTATGCATAAGTTGGCATTTGGAATTTCTAAGCCTCGATAGCCTTCTTGTAAGGAGTGTATGGACTCTCCATGCTGTTATTGAGCTGGGTGAAAGCTTGTGCGTGCTAGTTTTTATTGGCGGATTCGATAGCTGAAGCTCAGTGGGTAGTTGAGAATTTCGTCTTGAGTAATCTGGTATGGTAATTGATCTCTATGAGGGTTGCTGTTCGATTACCAATAATTAGGTGGTCAAAAAAGTTTTTAAAATATATAGCGCGGGTAAGTTGGTTTCTGGGGAGTTGGCTGTTATAGAAACGCTCCGAGCGTTGATCTCCGTACTAGGGAAGCGGTTTTGGTCGACGTAATGGCGTCAAGTAGCTTTGAAAGTAGCCGGGGTATATAGGGATAGGGCTTCGGGGGTTGGTCGATAAATCTTGTGTCTACAATACTAATAATGGTCTCCTGAAATAATGAAGAAAATCCTGCTTTGTCTACTCTGTTTCGTCGTAGTAGGCTGCTCCAAGCAGCCTGAAGCGGAGAAGTCCGTAGATGTGCTTTTGATTGGCGGCGGTATCATGAGCGCAAGCCTCGGTACGTACCTCAACGAACTTGAACCAACTTGGAAGATTGATTTATACGAGCGCCTGCCGAAGGTTGCCAGTGAAAGTTCCTTCCGCCTCAATAATGCCGGTACCGGTCACGCGGCGTTCTCAGAACTAAACTACACCCCGGAAAGGGGTGATGGCAGTATTGATGTCAGCAAGGCTGTAGCTATCAATGAGGCCTTCCAGATATCCCTGCAATTCTGGTCCCATCAGATAGAGCAAGGTCGGCTGCATGATCCAAAATCTTTCATCAACAACGTGCCGCATATGAGCTTTGTTTGGGGTGATAAGAACGTAGAGTTCTTACGTAAACGCTACGAAGCTCTGCAACATACCTCGCTCTTCCGTGGAATGGAGTTCTCTGATGATCCTCAACAGATCAAGGAATGGGCTCCCTTGGTTATGGAGGGGCGCAAGCCAGGCCAAAAAATCGCTGCAACCCGTATGGAAATTGGCACTGACCTGAACTTTAGCGAGATCACTACTCAGTTGGTTGATTCTCTATTGAAGAAAGAACAGTTCTCATTGCATTTGCAGCATGAAGTACGTGACATCAAGCGTGCACCTGAGGGTGGTTGGAACGTTACTGTTGCTGACCTAGCTAACGGCGACAAACTGAGTACTGTCCACGCGAAGTTCGTATTCATCGGTGCCGGGGGCGGCGCACTTAAATTGCTGCAAAAATCTGGTATTCCAGAAGCTGATGACTATGCAGGCTTTCCTGTCGGTGGGTCGTTCTTGATCACTCGCAATCCGGAAGTTGCTGCTAGGCATAATGCTAAGGTTTACGGGAAAGCTTCGGTAGGCTCGCCGCCGATGGCCGTACCTCACCTGGATACTCGATATATCGATGGCCAAAAAGTTATTCTGTTCGGACCATTCGGGACCTTCTCTACAAAGTTTTTGAAAAATGGTTCATTGCTGGATATGTTCAGCACAATGACCAAGCATAACATCCTGCCAGTAATTCAGGCTGGTATGGATAACTTGCCGCTGGCTTCCTATCTGGTCGGACAATTAACTCTTGGGCAAAGTGGACGAATGGAGGCCCTCCGCGAGTATTATCCTGAGGCCCAAGAAAAGGATTGGGAGTTGATTCAGGCTGGGCAGCGCGTGCAAATTATCAAAAAGGATCCGAAGCTCGGTGGAGTATTGCAATTTGGCACCGAAGTCGTCAGTTCCAAGGATGGTTCTATCGCTGCCCTGCTGGGTGCATCGCCGGGAGCTTCTACAGCAGCGCCGATTATGCTCCACCTGATGGAAAAAACTTTCACGGATAAAATCAATACTCCGCAATGGCAAGCTAAGCTGAAGGAGATCATTCCTTCTTATGGTTTGCCGATGAATGGCAATCTAGATCTGACAAACCGTATCCGTGGATGGACAAGCAATCGGTTGCAATTGAAATATGTTGAGGTTAAGCCTGAAGCAGCCGAGGAAGCACAGGCATCGAATCGGCCCGTATCTCAGTAGGTAGTATTGTTTTAAGCCATAAGTTAAGGGGCTGAACTTGTGCGAAGACAAATGGCTTTATAGGTCGTTTGTCTTCGTTAACAAGGGCTAATCCCGTTTTTGAGAATTGCCCGCCGAAATGCGGTGCTCCGTCAGTTTCTTGATGGAAGAGCACGTTGTGTTAAAGGCAACTCGGAATGCGCTCAGAACGAGAGTCCTTGTATTGCTTTTTATGAATCAATAGGTGTTTTTCATCCAAAATAATAAACAAGAGAGAATAGCCATGTCGTTAAATCGTCGTCTATTGCCAGTTAAGTTTCGCGGTCCTGTGCTTCTGGAAACACCACTGTTGAACAAGGGTACTGCCTTCACCCTGGTCGAACGTGAACAATTCCAACTACAAGGCTTGCTGCCTGCGAAGGTGGAGACGCTGGAAGATCAGGTGGTCAGGGCCTACCGACAGTTCAGTGAAGGTGCAACGCCTCTGGACAAGCACGTTTACCTGCGATCGGTGCAGGATCGCAACGAAACGCTGTTCTACAAGCTGGTGGAGTCGCACCTCGAAGAGATGCTGCCGATCATCTACACCCCGACCGTGGGCAAGGCGTGCCAGGAGTTCTCCAGGATATACCGCAGCCACCGGGGTGTGTTCATTTCCTACGAGGAGCGCGATCGCATCGACGAGATGCTGGCCAACGTCACCAAGGACAACGTCAAGGTCATCGTGGTCAGCGACTGTGAACGCATCCTTGGCCTGGGCGACCAGGGCATTGGCGGCATGGGCATTCCGATCGGCAAGCTGTCGCTGTACACCGCCTGCGGCGGGATCAGCCCGGCCTACACCTTGCCGATCGTGCTGGATGTCGGCACCCAGAACGCGGCCTTGCTCGATGACCCGGAATACCTCGGGCTGAAACAGCCGCGGGTGCGTGGCCAGCAATATGATGATTTCCTGGAGGCCTTCGTGGCCGCCGTGCAGCGGCGTTGGCCAGGCGTACTGCTGCAGTTCGAAGACTTTGCCCTTGCCAACGCGATGCCGCTGCTGGAGCGTTATCGCGACCAGTTGTGCTGCTTCAACGACGACATCCAGGGTACTGCAGCGGTAACAGTCGGCACCTTACTTGCTGCCTGCCGGATCAAGGGCGAAACGCTTTCTCAGCAAACTATCGCCTTTGTCGGTGCGGGTTCTGCCGGGTGTGGTATTGCCGAACAGATCATCCAGGCGATGGTCGAGGAGGGGCTGAGCGATGCCCAAGCGCGTAGCCAGGTGTTCCTGCTCAACAGCAAAGGCTTGCTGACTGATCGCCAGCAAGAGCTGTATCCGTTCCAGATCCGTCTTGCTCATGCCACGGCTTCACTGTCGCAGTGGCAGTTCGCTTCGCAGTGGCCGGACCTCGAAGAGGTAGTGCGCAATGCTCGCCCCAGCGTATTGATCGGGGTCTCGGGCAAAGCGGGGTTGTTCACCGAGTCAATCATCCAGACGCTGTATGAGGGGTGCAGCCAGCCAATCATCATGCCGTTGTCCAACCCCACTTCGCAGATCGAAGCGAATCCGGCCGACCTGCTGCAATGGACCGAAGGCCATGCGCTGATCGCTACCGGCAGCCCGTTCCAGCCCGTTGAGTGGGCGGGGCGGTCCTACAAGATTGCCCAGTGCAACAACTCGTACATCTTCCCGGGCATTGGCTTGGGAGTGATCGTCAGTCAGGCCACCCGGGTAACCGAGAGCATGTTGATGGCCTCGGCCAGAGCACTGGCGCAAAGTGCCAAGCCCGGCGAGATGTTGCCTGCGATGGCGGAAGTGCAGGCGGTGAGCAAATCAATCGCATTGGCTGTCGCATTGGCGGCGCAGGCTGATGGTGTTGCGGCGGAGCAGGACGAGCGGACGCTGCGCGAGGCGATTGAGGCTTACTTCTGGACGCCGTGTTACCGGACGTACCAACCAGCCTGAAGTTGTTGATTTTCAACGAGGCCCCGAGCGTTCGGGGCTTTCTTTGATGTGCGGGAATGGCATATCGCTTGTCAGCGCTACCAGCTTGGCTGCGGTGGCCTCGTTGGCGACTGAGAATCTGAGGGGCGCCCGATACTTGCACGGAAAACTACGACCTATATCCGACAGGCATTAGCACATTGTTCATCGTGTGCCTGGCAGAGCGTCAGTGACGTGAACAGACGTAGAGCCGCACACGCTGATGAAGCAGGTGCACGCACCGGCCGATCTCTAGCGTCAGTATCAAGGCGCTATATGCACGATTCGTAGACTGTGTCTACACGATGAGCCGTTGAGCAGTGCAAATCTGCAGAGTATCTTCGCCGCAATTTGAAGTTATTTCGGAATTGCTATGCTCGCCCTTGTACTTGATTTCTGTTTTGGTATCGCCATGGGCGTCTTGGGTGGTTTCTTCGGGATTGGAGGTGGCTTAGTAGCCATACCGATCATGACCTTATGGCTTGATCAGTCCCAGACTATGGCCCAAGGCACAGCGTTGATTATGATGGTTCCGAACGTCGTGCTTGCACTCTGGCGATATCAGCAGCGAACGCCTTTAAACTGGAAGTGGGTTTTTCCTCTAGGATTGGCCGCTCTCTTAAGCGCGGGTTATGGGGCCAGAATTGCCACGGAAATGGACGCACATCTTATCCAGGTCGGGTTTGCTGTCCTGATGCTTTTGCTTGCAACCCTGAATCTTTTCCGTTCTCGTCTGGCTACACGTTCAACAGCCACGGCACGCGCTACCTCTTTCCGTCTTGCAGCCCTGGGGGGTGGTTGTGGTGCGCTGGGTGGTTTCTTCGGGGTTGGCGCATCAGTGGTGGCGGTGCCGGTTCTTACTGGTGTGTTTGGCTTTAGTCAGGTAGCAGCACAAGGGATGGCGCTGTCACTCGCGCTGCCCAGTTCCCTCATCACATTAATCACTTATGGCTTGGAAGGTCATGTCGATTGGTCAATGGGGGCTGCAATGGCGCTAGGTGGTCTATTCAGTGTGAGTTTGGGGGTGAGGTTGGCTTATAGGGCCCCGGAAAAGCTTTTATGTGGCTTGTTTTCGTGTTTTTTGGCGGGGAGCGCAGCGCTTTTACTGATTCGAGCTTAAGCTCGTTCACGAATCGTAAATCCATGCTCCACTGAACGCGCGTTGATGTGCTTTCCCGTATCGATATCCTTATGTTGTAACGCTGCCACGCAGTGACCGTGATGCCTTAGGGCGTGAACAACAACAAAGGGTATGTACTTGCGATGAGCACCCCCAAAACGCTGTACCAAAAACATATCGATTCCCACACTGTCTGCGAACTTGACGATCAGGGTCATGTGCTGCTGTATATCGACCGTCAAGTAGCCAACGAATACACCAGCCCTCAAGCCTTCAGCGGTCTCCGCGAGGCGGGGCGCAAAGTTTGGCGACCGTCGGCAACGCTTTGCGTGGTAGATCACGTAAACCCTACCGCTCCAGATCGGATCGCGGATATGCCGGATGCTGGTGGTGCGCTGCAGGTCAATTACTTCGAGCAGAATTGTCGTGATTTCGGCATCGAGCTTTTTGATGTTCTAGATAAGCGCCAAGGCATCGAGCACGTAGTGGCGCCTGAGCAAGGCTTCATTTTGCCAGGCATGATGGTCGCTGCAGGTGACAGCCATACCACTACTTACGGTGCACTGGGGGCGTTCGGTTTTGGTATTGGCACATCTGAGATTGAACACCTGCTGGCCACGCAGACGCTGGTCTACAAGCGGCTGAAAACAATGCGCGTTACGGTCGAGGGTGAACCCGGTCGTGGATTGGTTTCAAAAGACATCATCATGGAGCTGATCCGCCAGATCGGCGCAGCGGGCGCTACTGGTTACGCGATCGAGTTCACCGGCCCTGCGATCAGCGCATTGAGTATTGAAGCTCGCATGACGATCTGCAATATGGCTGTCGAGGCCGGCGCGCGTGGTGCCTTCATGGCTCCCGATGACAAGGTCTACGCCTACCTCCAAGACAAGCCCCGCGCGCCGAAGGGAGCGCAATGGCTAGCGGCTGTCGAACAATGGAAGACCTTGTTCACGGACCCAGGTGCAAGCTTCGATAAAGAAGTACACATGCATGTTGCGGACCTGCAACCAATGGTGACTTGGGGTACCAGCCCTGATCAAGCCGCCTCCATCACTGGAGTCGTACCTGATCCGATGCAGGAATCCGATCTCATCCTGCGTCAGGATTTGCAACGTGCCCTGCACTACATGGACCTTCAACCTGGTGCTGCTCTGGAAGGCATTCGTATCAGTCACGCCTTTATCGGCTCGTGCACCAATGCTCGAATCGAAGACTTGCGTGACGCCGCTCGTGTCGTAAGTGGCCGCAAAGTTGCTGCCGGCGTGCGGGCAATGATTGTTCCTGGCTCGACGATGGTACGCGACCAAGCGGAAGCTGAAGGTATCGCTAAGATTTTCCGTGATGCCGGTTTCGAATGGCGTCAGTCTGGGTGCTCAATGTGCCTGGCGATGAACGATGATGTGTTGAGTCCGGGCGATCGGTGCGCATCGAGTACCAACCGTAACTTTGAAGGCCGTCAGGGGGCCGGGGCACGTACCCACTTGATGAGCCCTGCAATGGTTGCCGCTGCGGCAGTCACTGGTCATTTGGTCGATGTACGTTCTTTGGCGTTGGAGGCATGAGCATGGAACCTTTCAAGTATGTGGAGGGCTACGCAGCCCCAATGCTGGCAGCAAACGTCGATACCGATGTGATCATGCCCAAGCAGTTCCTTAAAGGGATCGATCGAAGCGGCTTGGATCGCGGGGTATTCTTTGACCTGCGCTTCCTTCTCGACGGTACGCCAAACCCGGACTTTGTCCTCAATCAAGACCCATGGAATACGTCGACCTTCCTGGTAGTAGGTCCCAACTTTGGTTGTGGCTCCAGCCGTGAGCACGCGGTCTGGGGACTGAAACAACTGGGTATCCGGGCGTTGATTGGCACCACCTTTGCGGGAATTTTTTATGACAACTGCCAGCGCAATGGTGTACTGACCATTCAGCTAGAACCCGCCGAACTGAAGGAATTGGGCCAGGTAGTGAGCGAGCGAGGTAGCTCCTGCATTGCGATCGACCTTGAGACCCAGCACATCCTTCTGGTCGACGGCAGAGCAATCGAGTTCAAGATCGATGCGCTGCGTAAGCAAGCACTGATGTTGGGGCTCGACGCCATTGGTACAACGCTTCAGCGCAGCGATGAAATCCGCGCATTCGAAGCGCGCCATCTTGAAAGCAACCCCTGGTTGGTTTGATCGATAGCGGATTGATGGGCGGGGGGCTCGCTCCTCGCTCAGGAGTATTGCGATGTTGAATGTATCCAACCACGGCGATTGGCCTGCGGGCTACTTGATTAATCCTTGTGCTCCATCCTTGTGCGATCAATGGCATGAAGCGTTCGAAGGAATGCCTTCAGCCATTGTCAGTGACAGCCTGGGACGAAACACTGGTGGCCTCGGCCTGAAGCCCTATCACGGTCTGCGCCATCTATGTGGTACAGCGCTCACCGTTCGGGTACGACCTGGTGATAATCTGCTGGTGTTAAAGGCTATCCAGATGGCGCGGCCGGGCGATGTGCTGGTAATCGATGGAAGCGCGGATCTGAGTCGGGCTGTGATTGGTGGCATCATGCGGGCCATGGCCATCAAGGCGGGTATTGCCGGTGTCGTGATCAATGGTGCCATCCGGGATCGTGAAGAATGGCTCGATGGTGAACTGCCTGTTTATGCCCTTGGTTTTGTTCATCGTGGTCCAAGCACTGACGGTGGTGGCGAGATCAACATCCCTATCGCTTGCGCGGGGATGCTGGTAAGTCCGGGTGATCTCATCGTCGGTGATGCGGATGGTGTCGTTGCGGTGCGGAGGGATGAATTATCTATAGTTCATGCACGATGCACCGAGCTACTAGATCGTGAGGCGGGCATCCTCAAAGCAGTAGCCTCGGGTGAGCTTGACCCTGCTCGATTTGACGAAATCCTGCGAAGCAAAGGTTGCCCCATTTAGTTGTGACCAAAAGACCGGTTCAGTCCGCTTTCAGACGGCTGAACCAGTCCTCGAGAAACTCGACACAAGCTCGAAGCTTGCCTGACTCCCCCAGCCTGGTCGGATAAACCGCCCACACATTCGCGCTCTGACTATAGTCATGAAGCACTTGCACCAAACGTCCTTGCTCCAGTAAGGGTTTGACGTCCCACATAGATCGCAACAACAGCCCTTGGTGTTTGAGTGCCCACTGCAATACTATTTCACCATTATTGGAGGACAGTCGACCGTTGACTCGGACGGTAACTTCTTTATTGCCATTTCGCAGTTGCCAAACGCCGAAACTGTTATTCCTCTCCTTTAGCACCAAGCAGTCATGTTCTGCCAGATCCTCCAACGTCTCAGGTGTGCCTCTTTTTTCCAAATATTCGGGTGTCGCACATATGACTCGGCGATTGGCCACTAGTTGACGACTGATGTGCTGACCCGGAATATCATCGCCGACGCGGATCTCCAGGTCGAAGCCTTCTGCGACGATGTCTACTACTCGGTCAAACACATCGACCCGCACTTCCAGATCCGGATACTCTATTGCCAATTCTGCGATCGCCGGCGCGACGTAATTTCTGCCAAATCCGAAACTGCTACATATATGCAGCAGGCCCCGTGGCGCTTTACGCACCTGGCTCAGGTCACCCATGAAATCATCGATGTCATTCAAAATCCTAGTAGCCCATTGCTCAGCCCGGACACCGGTATCTGTGAGGGCTATGCGCCGCGTCGACCGATGGATCAATTTAGTACCCAACGTCTGTTCGAGAATTTTGATGCGCTTGCTGATATAGGCAGGTGACTGCTGGAGCTCCACAGCAGCAGCCGCGAAGCTTGATTTTCGAATGACCGTCAGGAACACCCGCAAGTCTTCGGGGAGTGGCGCTTCTTCATGATTCGTGTTCATAGCGTACATAGATGGCGTGTTTTTCTACGGGTGGGTAAAGGATAGCATGTACCTAGCCTTTAGCTTCCGTGATTTAGGCAGATTTTATTTTCCTCACACAAAAATAATTGAGGACCAGTCAATGACTTCGCTCACCCTTGCCTCCTCCAAAAAAAGCCGCTTCAATGCGCTTTTGGAATATGAAATTGGTGTTATTCCATTTCCATATTTCCTCGGGATATCAATAATCGTTTTCTGCTCCGCGCATTTCGGGCTGCTACCCAAAACCATGATTGGTGGCTTGGCTGTCATCATGACGCTTGGCATGTTCTTGGGACAAATTGGCCAACGCTTGCCCATTCTGAGAGATATTGGCGGAGGCGCCATCTTGTGTCTGCTGCTGCCTTCCGTGCTTGTGTTTCATGGGTTTTTTGGTAGTACTACAATCGACGCTACCAAAATGCTGATGAAAGACGCCAACTTCCTTTACTTTGTCATCGCAAGCCTGGTCGTGGGCAGCATTCTTGGAATGAACCGGACTATTTTAGTTCAGGGGATGGTCAGGATGTTCGTGCCATTGTTGGCAGGCACGGTCGCTGCAATTGCAGCAGGAATTCTGGTCGGTATCAGTTTTGGCTACACCGCGCATCACACGCTGTTTTACATTATCGTCCCTATCATTGGCGGGGGCATCGGTGAAGGTATTTTGCCGCTATCTTTGGCTTATGCCCATATCCTCGGTGGTTCACCCGAACAGTTTGTAGCGCAGCTGGTTCCTGCTGCGGTTGTGGGAAATATCGTTGCTATCATCTGCGCAGGTGTTCTTGCTCGGCTGGCCGTCAGAAAACCGCACCTCAATGGTGAAGGTATGTTGATCCGCGCAAAGGAAGAGAACGATAAATTCAATGTTGAGGAGATCGAGGACAAAGAAATCGATTTCCGTTACATGGGCGCTGGGGTGTTGCTGATCTGCGCATTCTTCGTGCTGGGCGGCTTGCTGGAAAAGCTGGTGCATATTCCAGGTCCCGTAATGATGATTGTCGTTGCAGTGCTTTTCAAATATCTTCGTGTGTTGCCAGACCGTTTAGAAAAGGGCAGCAAACGATTCTATAAACTGGTTTCCACCGTCTTCATCTGGCCTACCATGATCGGTCTGGGTATGCTTTATGTGCCCCTGGAAAGCGTGGCAAGTGTCTTTTCCGTCGGTTACGTCATGGTCTGTGTTTCGGTTGTCGTCGCCATGGCATTGGCTGGCTTCCTGGTCGGTAACCTGCTCAAGATGTACCCTATTGAATCTGCCATCGTGACCAGTTGCCACAGCGGGCTGGGTGGTACCGGTGATGTCGCGATTCTTTCCGCTTGTAATCGCATGGCACTGATGCCGTTTGCTCAGATTTCAACCCGGATCGGCGGGGCGGCTACTGTAATAGCCGCGACTGTACTGATGGGTATCTGGCATTAATCGGGCTGGTTGGTCGCCAGCTTAGATTAATTGTAGCTTAGCCCCCTATCGCATTCCCTTTTGCCACGCTCTTGGGGGAATGCGAAACGGGGGCTTTTTTTGTTTCTTTACATAGTACAAGAGCGTTCTAGCCATTGAGTAAATGGCTAAATCTATCGCATCAGAATGCAGTGGTTACTAGCGAAACCGAGTAATCATTGAACTGCTTCCACAGCTAATTTCTCAAACTACCTTCAGCGTGAACCTCGCTGAGCTCTTACCCCAGATAGCCTAGAGATCTACTTGTTCTACCCAAAAATTTCTGGGAGGAATCTGCATGCGCTATTGTTGCGTTAGCTACGTGTGGAGACAGCCTAAATAATGCGTGTGAATATGAGGTGGCCAAGTGGTAAAGCTGCATCAATACCTAAGTGGGAGAGGGAATATGCTGGAGGGAATGGTGGTGCGGGTGCAGAGCACTGGGGCTGGACCGATAGTCAGCCCCATTGCGAAATTTCTAACCATGTCAAATCGATGGCATGGGCAAACTTGTTTAAAGTGTTCAGTAAGGATCAGTGTTGCAAGACTTCTGGGTTAACAAGATCCCTGGGCGTTTGCCCCTCAAGCCCGGACAATAAGTTTTGCAGCGCGCGCTGCGCCATGGCCTGGCGAGTCTGAATTGTGGCAGAGCCTATATGAGGAACGGTCACTACATTGGCGAGTTTGAAAAGCGGCGACTCTGAAAGCGGCTCTTTCACATATACATCCAAACCCGCACCGCGGATGCGCCTGTTAGCCAAAGCGTTGACCAACGCCTTCTCGTCAACAATGGGGCCGCGTGACACGTTGATCAAGATGGCCTCAGGCTTCATCAGAGACAGTTCTTCTTCACTGATGAGGTTACGTGTTTCGGGAGTTAGCGGAACCATAGGACAAACAAAGTCAGCCTCCTTCAGCAACTGGTCTTGGGGAACCCATTGCGCTCCGAGCTCTGCTTCCAGGTCGGGTTTGCGTGTACTTCCGGAGTATAGAATGGTCATGCCAAAACCTAAGCGTCCCCTGCGTGCAATGGCTGCGCCGATCTTGCCCAGGCCTATGATGCCGAGTGTCTTGCCATGAACATCACAACCAAACGCCGACTCGTCGATTGTTTTCTGCCAAGCCCCAGACTTCGTCCACGCGTCCAGCTCAGGGATGCGCCTGGCCGTTGCGAAAATTAGCGCAAAGGCGAGGTCTGCCGTTGTCTCATTCAATACATCAGGTGTATTGGTCAACATGATGCCGCGGCGGTTGAGATGTGCTAGATCGTAATTATCATAACCCACCGAAATGCTGGAAATAATTTCCAAATTCTCAGCGCCTTCAAGTTCTCGTTCCCCCAGTTTGCGATTGCCGCCAATCAAACCGTGAGCACCCGGCAACGCGGTACGGAATTGCGCGTCAAGGTCTCCTTTTTTTGCGTCGAGTATCACGATGTTGTAACGGTCAGCATAGGGTGCAAGCAGGCTGGGGTGAACGCGACTAAATGCAACGATCGTTTTTTTCATCAAAACATGACCTTGAGGTTAGTTGAGGCTTTTTCCGGGTTGAAGATAGGTTTTAGTGAGTTGTTGGTAATTGTCTGAAAGAGAGTATTTTGCAATCAGCTGCGCGGCTGTCAATGTTGGAAATACGCTTTGTCGCTCTGCGCATAGCGCCTCGTAGGTCGCCTGCACTGCTGCAAAATACGGTCTATGCCCGTTGACGACTATTCGAACATTGGCTGCTGCTAGTCGATCAGGATCAGCCAATTCTGGGTTAGCATAATTAATCAGCATGATTGGCACCCTGAGATGGGATGTTAATTGCGCAAGATGTTCGAAATTTTTCACTCCGACCAGGCAAATAGCATCTGCGCCGGCTTTCTGATAGGCCGTTGTTCGGGCGATTGAATCACTCAATGTCGTAGCGCCGACATGGGTACGGGCAATGATACTTAGCGTCTCATCAGAGCGAGCCACTCTCGCGGCGTAGATTTTACTCGCAGCCTCATCAAGACTGATAAGTTGGGTGGAAGCGTGATTATAACTTGCCGGCAGATGAGTATCTTCTAGGGTGAGCGCAGCTACGCCGGCTTTTTGCAGTTCACTGACCGTCCGCATCACGTTCAGGGCATTTCCATAACCGTGGTCGGCATCGGCAATGATCGGGATTTGGCTAGCCCGGCCCAACCTGGAGGCTTGCTCGGTAAATTCATCCAGCGTAATCAGGGTGATGTCCGGTGCGCCGAGAACCTGAAGTGAAGCAACTGAGCCGCCTAGAATGG
This sequence comes from Pseudomonas sp. GLN_2, assembly GCF_043106005.1. Taxonomy (NCBI): domain Bacteria; kingdom Pseudomonadati; phylum Pseudomonadota; class Gammaproteobacteria; order Pseudomonadales; family Pseudomonadaceae; genus Pseudomonas; species Pseudomonas sp. GLN_2. Next base: position 63,372 of record NZ_JBICMC010000079.1, read on the forward strand.
CTGTTTCGAAGCCGATATCGGCGGCCATGCGTACAGAGAGAGGGTCGAATACTGAGGCGGCAAATTTACATGACGTTCCCTGCAGGAGAGCACGAAACGCGTTTCGAAGTTCCAGATGAGATCGTTCGTTCATATGAATGCTCCCAAAGCAAAATGCCAGCTCGCGTGCTAAACGCGAAGCTGGCATTTGATGTTGCTTATTTTTGAATGGCGTAGGGTTCCGATTTTTGCTCCGGTTTGTCGCTCTTCAAACTGGCGATTTCACGCTTGGCTGTCTCGACATCAAATGCATTGTCCCATTTGGCGATGGCGATGGTGCCTATGCCGTTACCAATCAGATTGGTCACCGCGCGAGCTTCGTTAAGGAAGCGGTCAATGCCCAGGAGGAGCACCAGTCCTACCAGCGGAATGGTATGAATGGTGGTGAGCGTGGCTGCCAAAGTGATGAAGCCGGCCCCCGCGACACCCGCCGATCCTTTAGAGGTAAGCAGCAGTACGCCTAGCAGGATCATCTGATCCATAACAGACAGCGGCGTATTGGTGGCTTGCGCAACGAAGATTGCGGCCATGGTGAGATAGATGCACGTACCGTCGGCATTGAAGGTATAGCCTGTAGGCAACACCATACCTACCACGGATTTCTTGCAACCCAATTTCTCGAGTTTGGCCATCATCCTCGGCAGCACCGCTTCGGTGGAGCACGTACCCAAGGTAACGAGGATCTCGTCTTTGAAGTAGCGCAGGAACTGCATCAGCGGCAGCCCTGACCAGCGGGCCACTGCTCCCAGAATCACGACAATGAAGACCAGGGTAGTGATGTACAGGGCGATGAGCAGCTGCCCAAGGGACAGTAAGGTACCTACACCATACTTACCAATCGTGAACGCCATACCAGCACCGGCACCCAGGGGAGCGAGGCGCATGACCATAGCAACGATCTTGAACAGCCCATGCAGGAAGAGATCGATCATATTGATCAACGGCTTGCTGGTCGGACCCATTTGAACAAGGGCAACACCCATCAACACCGAGAGCAGGATTACTTGAAGCATGGAGCCTTTGGCAAAGGCGTCAATGAAGGTGCTGGGGATGATGTTCAGCAGAAAGTCGACCGTCCCACCTTGTTCTGCCGCAGCCTGGCTGTATTTGCCAATGGCGCTTCCGTCGAGGGTGCCGGCGTTGATGTTCATGCCGACGCCTGGCTTCACGACGTTGACGACTACCAGGCCGATGACCAAGGCAATCGTTGAGAGGATTTCAAAGTAGATTAACGCTTTGACACCAATGCGTCCCACTTCTTTGATGTCGCCCATTTTAGCAATACCGACTACGACGGTACCGAAGATGATGGGGGCCAGCAGCATTTTGATGAGTTTGATGAAGCCATCGGCAAAGGGCTGCAGTTTCGCGCCGATGTTAGGCTCCAGATAGCCGATCAGACCACCGATCACGATGCCAATCAGTACCTGGACATATAGCTGGCTGTACCAGCGGGTTTTGGACGTTTCCACGAGCGCACCTCATTTTATTTTTGTGATCGGCTGTGTGGTCAAGCGCCGCTCACGCGACGCTTGTGTTCCGGCTGTCCTGAAGGAGTCAAGACAGCCGTTGGCAGTGATCAGCCTTCGCCCAATTCACGCATGACTTTGTAAAGCTCCGATTTGGCCTCGAAGCCGACACCTGGAATATCCGGGAGACCGACGTAACCATTTTCAACGCGGATGCCATCGGCGAAGCCACCGAACGGCTGGAACACGTCAGGATAAGATTCGTTACCGCCGAGGTGCAGGCCGGCTGCGATGTTCAGCGACATCTGGTGGCCGCCGTGAGGCACGACGCGGCGAGACGACCAGCCCATTTCTTCCATGACTTTCAATGTGCGCATGTATTCGACCAGACCGTACGACAGAGCGCAGTCAAACTGAACATAGTCACGGTCGGAGCGCATGCCGCCATGGCGCAGCAGGTTACGAGCATCTTGGTGAGAGAACAGGTTCTCACCGGTGGCCATCGGCAGCTCATAGTGGTTGGCCAGCTCTGCTTGCAGGGCATAGTCCAATGGATCGCCTGCCTCTTCATACCAGAACAGGTTGTAAGGTTTCAGGGCTTCGGCGTAGGCAATAGCGGTTTGCTGATCGAAGCGGCCGTTAGCGTCAACGGCCAGGCGGCGACCATCACCTACCACCTTGATCACAGCTTCGATGCGGCGGATGTCATCAGCCAGCGGAGCTGCACCGATCTTCATCTTGACGACGTCATAGCCGCGGTCCAGGTAGCCACGCATTTCATCCTGCAGTTTGGTGTCGTCCTTGCCCGGATAGTAGTAACCACCGGCGGCATAAACCCAAACTTTGTCGTCAGCCTTGCCGCCACGGTAGCGGTCAGCCAGGAGGCGATACAGTGGCTTGCCTTCGATTTTTGCTACAGCGTCCCAGACGGCCATGTCGATGGTACCGACTGCGACCGAACGCTCGCCGTGACCACCCGGTTTTTCGTTGGTCATCAGGGTTTTCCAGATGGCGAACGGGTCCAGGTTGTTATGTTCCTTGTCGATCAGCGACTCTGGGTCGGCTTCGGTGATGCGAGCCAGGAAGCGATCACGCATCAGCGCGCCTTGACCATAGCGACCGTTGGAGTTGAAGCCGTAGCCGATCACTGGTTTACCATCGCGGATCACATCGGTGACGACTGCTACAACCGAGCAGGTCATTTTCGAGAAATCGATGTACGCGTTGGCGATTGGCGAGGCAATGGAAACGGTCTTTTCGCGGATGTCGACGATACGCATGATGCGCTCCTCTTGTTGTTGGAGACTCCAAATTAAGCCTGGTCTTCGATGCCGCCCAATGCTATTAATGCAGCACCCCATGCTGAAACGGCATTGCCCATGGAACTTGTCTGGCTAGAAGATTTTGTCGCGTTGGCAGAGAACGGAAGCTTTGTTCGAGCTGCCGAAGCACGCCACGTCACGCAACCTGCATTCAGTCGCCGAATACGGTCGTTTGAAAGTTGGATAGGTGTGGAACTTTTTACGCGTACACCACAAGGCGCGCCCCTCACGGATGCTGGAAAACTGATCCTGCCAAGTGTACTGGATGAGATCAGCAGAATTTATCGAATACGATCGGAAGCTCAAGAATTTTCCGGTAAAGCGGCAAAAGTCCTACAGTTTGCTGCCACCCACTCGCTTTCATTTACTTTCTTCCCTCGGTGGATCCGGCGAGCAGAACGAGGCGCACCAATTGAGGCTGTACGGTTACATTCCGATAGCATGGCAAGTTGCGAGCAAATGTTGGTGCATGGGCATGTTCAGTTTTTGCTATGCCATCGGCATCCAGAAGTACCACCGCTACTGCCGCATAATCAGTACATTAGTAAAAAGGTGGGCGATGATATTCTTATTCCTCTCGCCAGCCCTGCGCTAACCTTTGATGGCGAACAGGGTTCCATCCCTTATCTGGCTTACACTGAAGAATCAGGTTTAGGTCGTATCATCAGGCACCGTTTGCAGGGGAAAGATGAGTTTCTGCACCTAAATCCGTTGTTTAGTAGTCATCTGGCCGCCGTGCTGATGTCCATGACATTGGAAGGTAAAGGCATCGCATGGCTGCCTCGCAGTCTGACGGAGCAGGAAGTCGTTGATGGTCGCCTTGTTAGGGCACTAGATGAAAGTTGGGACATACCGCTGGATATAAATCTGACGCGCCCCGCAGCACCGATGAATCGATCCGCTGAATCTTTCTGGAGTGGTCTCACCTCCCAGTAAACTTCGAGTATTGCTTGGGTTTGGCTCGCTGCAGGCAGGGTGAGCCAAACCCATCACTTCGCCTCCGATCAATCACGGCTGTTAACGATAAAGCCCTACGATCGACTGACCAAGTAAGCTTCGCCCTTTGAGCTTTTCCAAAAGAGCCTCTCGGTTAAGTCCAGCAGGAAGCTCTCCTGGAGGAATCGTGGTCGCGACAACGGTCAAAGTGTAATGGTGAGGATTTTCTTGTGGTTGTGCGCAGAGCCCACGATAGGCTGTGTGACCCATGGTATTGACGCCCACCGTGTAAGAGCCTTCCTGCTGGCCCTCTAGGCCTTCGTTAAGCTGATCGATGGTGGGAGGGATGTTGTAGACAACCCAGTGGGAGGTGCCAGTACCCTTTTGGCCATCAGGATCGGTCAGAAAGATGGCGAGCGAGGCCGTTCCCGTAGGAAGGTTGCTCCAGCGGACGTGTGGCGATATGCCTGAACCGCCTCCACATTGCTGTTCGGTTCCAGCATAGCGTACTGGAATCTTCTGGCCGTCTTTGAATGAGTCACTTTGAATGGAGAACTTTACGGCATAGGCTGTACTGGCGGAAAGGCAAACCGCCAATAATCCAGCATTGAAAATATATTTGGGCACAATGCGGCAGTGAGTGAGTTTTTTCACATCGGATCCTTATCGGTTGTGAGCAGGTTCTTGGTTGCTAATTAGTCTAATGAAACAGAGAGGGCGGGCAGCCCCTTGATTTCACCGACTAAGCTGCCGGCTTCCGTCACCATGTGAAGGCCTGTATAAGAGCCTGTGGTTATTACAAGCCCCTGCGGCAAGGTAATGCCTTGGGTAGTATGGTGGTTCACCAGCCAAGTCAATAATCGACGTGGGTCGCCAGCGGGGTTCTCGCCGGTTTGTGGACTGATGCTTATTCCATTAAAAGTAAAAGAGAGCGATGGGTTAATGAAATCAATGTCACTTGAGTACGGTACGAACTGTCCGGTTACTAGTGCTCCATGGTTCATCAGGTCTGCTAGTTTGGCTAGGGCAGGTGTGTCCGGCCACGTCGCGAATCGACTTGATACGATTTCGATTGTCGCTGCCATTTCCCCAATCGCCAAAATTACTTCGGCATCGCTATAAGGCTCGTTCCTGGGTGTGAATGAACCTTTTAGGCGAAACGCAATTTCCAGTTCGACGCCAATAATCGGATAGTCACTTTTGGTGAGACTGCTTCCCGATGGAAAAACTCGATCACGGGGTAACGGGGAGCCCTGGATCGCCGCAGTGGGAGATCGTGCGCCTACTTTCCAGCCGGCGGCTGAAACTTGGCGCAAGCGCAGAATTTCTTGCTGAGCTTGGTAGGCTTCCTTCGCATTAGAAGGGACTATGGCAGTATCCAATTCTGAAATTTGGCCATGACACTTGTCAGCTTCCACAATAGTCTTTGCAAAAGACAAGATGTGTGGGGGTAGCTCCATTTCCGTTCCTCTTTCAGCAATACTGACGTGTTTGCAGAGGTCACAGCCATTGCGGGCTGAAACAAGTTGAGCGGTCTATCATGGCATATGACAAGCCGCTCATTGTTCACGCTTCGTGGTGCAGCGCATCACGAAGTGTTAATCAGCCGGTAGATTGTAAATTGCCGATGGGAGAGTAGCGGCTGCGCGGTAGTCGGACACTGTCATCATGAGTTATTGCGAATCGAGTAGTTGGCCATATGCTCCAGGCCTTTGATCAGCGCGGAGTGGTCCCAGTTGCCGCCACCCAGGGCCTGGCAAGTGTTGAACACTTGCTGGGCATTGGAGGTGTTGGGCAGGTTGATGCCCAGTTCCTTGGCGCCTTGCAGGGCCAGGTTCAGGTCTTTCTGGTGCAGGTTGATGCGGAAGCCTGGGTCAAAGGTGCCTTTGATCATGCGCTCGGCGTGCACTTCGAGGATTTTCGACGAAGCAAAGCCGCCCATCAGCGCTTCACGTACCTTGGCGGGGTCGGCGCCGTTCTTGGCGGCGAACAGCAGGGCTTCGGCAACGGCCTGGATGTTCAGGGCAACGATGATCTGGTTGGCCACCTTGGCGGTCTGGCCGTCGCCGTTGTCACCCACGCGGGTGATATTCTTACCCATGGCTTCGAACAATGGCAGGGCGCGCTCGAAAGCTTTCGGGCAGCCACCGACCATGATGCTCAGGGTCGCGGCCTTGGCACCGACTTCACCGCCGGACACCGGGGCGTCCAGGTAGGCAGCGCCAGTGGCCTTGATCTTCGCGGCGAAGGCTTTGGTGGCGGTAGGGGAGATCGAGCTCATGTCGATCACCACCTTGTTCGGACCGACTCCTTCGGCAATGCCGTTGGCGCTGAACAGCACGTCCTCGACTTGTGGGGTGTCCGGGAGCATGACAATGATGAACTCGGCTTCCTGGGCTACCTCTTTCGGGGTGCACAACGCCATGACGCCCGCGGCGATGAGGTCGGTCGGTGCAGGTTTGTGGTGGCTGGAGACAAACAGGCTGTGACCTGCTTTTTGCAGGTTCTGGACCATGGGCTTGCCCATGATGCCGGTGCCGATGAAACCGATTTTAGCCATGAGAATTTACCTCTTTTATTTTTGTTCGCAGCCCCGTGGAGCTTGGTGATTCAGATTGCGTTATGGGTTTTCAGCCAGCCCAAGCCTGCTTCGGTAGTAGTCTTGGGCTTGTACTCCGCGCCCACCCAACCCTGGTAGCCGATACGGTCCAAGTGCTCGAACAGGAAGCAGTAGTTGATCTCGCCGGTGCCGGGTTCGTTGCGGCCCGGGTTGTCGGCTAGCTGGATGTGGTTGATCAATCGCAGGCTGGTTTCCAGTGTGCGCGCCAGGTCACCCTCCATAATCTGCATGTGGTAGATGTCGTACTGCAGGAACAGGTTGTCGCTGCCCACTTCGGCCTGGATTTCTAGGGCCTGTTTGGTGGTGTTCAGGTAGAAACCCGGAATGTCGCGGGTGTTGATCATTTCCATGACTAGGCGGATACCGGCGGCCTTGAGCTTCTTGGCGGCGTAGCGCAGGTTGTCCACGAAGGTTTTGCGCACGGTGGCGCAGTCCGGGCCTTGCGGTCTGATGCCGGCCAGGGCGTTGACCTGGGTGTTGCCCAGCAACTTGGCGTATTCGATGGCCTTGTCGACACCAGCGCGGAATTCCTCGACGCGGTCGGGGTGGCAGGTGATACCGCGGTCACCTTTCGACCAATCACCCGCAGGCAGGTTGAACATCACTTGGGTCAGGCGGTGCTCATCAAGCTGCTGGCGAATGGACGCCGGATCGTAGTCATACGGGAAAAGGTACTCGACCCCAGTGAATCCGGCATCGGCAGCGGCCTTGAAGCGGAACAGAAAGTCCTGCTCGGTGAACAGCATGGACAGATTGGCAGCGAAGCGAGGCATAGGTTTCCTTACTAAATATGAACGTTTTTGAGCGGGGGTTTTGCTTTGCACTCGCGTGCTCTCTGTCCATAGTGCGCGTTTCAGCGTTCGCCTATGTAGCTTAAGCGTATGTATTTGCGGAACAATCGAGTAGGTGTGATCGGAGCCTTCACGATTTGTGTATTTATCTCACCGTATTGCTATCGGTGTCAGTGCTGCCTCTGAAGCTGACTTTAGTCCGCTAATGCTTTTCTGGCTCTGCCAACGTGCTTTTGGGTACTGCCGTGGCTGCGCGGCTGCAGCTATTGCGAACATACGTCAGCACCGCCGCGATATCTCATTAAAGGAGTTTCCAGTCGACCGAGAGCATGCCCCCGGTCACTATCAAGCGGCAGCAGATTGCGAGTAAATAGCCTGTCAAAGATCTGCTGCTGCGTATTCGCAAGAATGTGGCCATCGCGTTTTGCCTACGCATGGACTAAAACGGCACGGTGTATCGCTATCAGATTTTTGCTCTGAGCTACTTGGCGAAGTACTGCTCTTTGACAAATCAGTGGGTACGTTAGGGCTCCCTTTTTAGGGGCAGCAGGGGGACCGCTGATGATCAAGTAGCGGTCCCCTGCATGTGGGCATTCGAAAACTATCAGGCGGGAAGCGGATGTGGCTGGTGATGTCGTTTGTTGAGTTGATTCACGATCAGGGCTACCAATGCAAAACCAATGGCAATTCCAGTCAAGTCGCAGAGAATTTGTCCAAATTGGATATAGTCTCTGGGTGCATCTCCGTAAACATTGATGAACCGCTGTTGGAGCAGCTCCCAGTAAAGAGAGACACCAACACCCCCACACATAGCTGTAACAAGCGCACCCTTCGGACTAATCAGGCGAGGGGTGAGCTTCTTCATCATGTAAACCCAACAACAGGCTGCAAGATAGATAGGAGTCATCTGCAGCGCCAACAGTGCATGCAGATTTCCGATCTTTTCCTGGAGAAATTCAGGCCCCCAAAAATAAGCCAAACCGATGATGGGCAACAGGCTACCCAGCGCAAGGTTCATTCGAAGGGTCGTCTTTTCTGCGAACGAAATGAAGAAAAACCAAAAGCACATGATCAAACCGATGAATCCAATCATGTGAGCCACGGCGCGCGGGCCAATGAACCAACCAGGTCCGTCCATGACCTGAAACCCGGCGAAATTCGCCTGGCTATCAAACGAGATCGCAAAAAGGACAATCATCACGCCCAATACGAGGGGGACCGACTTGAGGTGCGTGGACGGCATTGGTGCTCCTTCAGGGTTTGGTTGGTTTTTGTTGAATGTCAACCTGGCTACTTATACAGTAGTTTTCCTGTCGACGCGAGCCCGCCTTGCGGGGCTGGCAGCATCCATTTTCACCAGCTGGGTGGTGCTCGGGCGGGGCGCGGGGCTGAAATTGCTAAGGCTGACCAGCCTCAAAGCAAGGGGCTCAGGACGCTGCGGCACAGCCTTTAGCTCTTTTGGAGTCAGCTATTGCTTGATGAGGGGGGGTAGCCAGGAGAGTTATGTGTAAACCCCATATTCGATTCTGAGCAGGAGATCAGTGACCACTGAGAGCCCTGGCTGATCATTTAGCAAGCTACAGGGAGAGACATACCTTAATCCGAAGGCGGGCTTAATCATCCATGAGTCCGCAAGCGCTGCGCTACCCAGTACCTGGCGAGCTTGGCCTAGGACGCTGTCGAACCTTGCTAAAAAGCAATGATGAGAGGTACTCCAGCACCCGGTTGGCCTTGAAATGCACTGTGTTAATTCATTAGGTATCAATCTCAACTCTCCTGTGAAGGTTTGATTCTGCATCCGAGCGACATGCAGAGGGAGACTTGGTGATTATCTTGGACGTTAGGAAACTGATCAGTAAATTGATAACACTTCAGTTCTGAGGCTAGATGTTAGTTCGATACGGTGGGAACGATAACGTTCGAAGTCAGAACTGCTTAATAACTCGCCAGGCTCGGCTTTCAAGATGTGAATGGCAGTGCTCTCGTCAGCTGTGCCATGAATTAGCCTACAAGGATTATCTATAGTCGTTGGCTCAATTGTGTTCGTATTGAAAGGCGCAATTAAGTCAATTACGGCATGGTCATCAGGTAGATCCGAAGCAATCCGGTATGAGAAATTCAGCAGTGATGGCTCAGCCAGGACGTATAGCCAGGCGTTATCATCTAAAGCACCTGTGCGTCGTAGTACGCGACCGAGCACCTGTCGATAATGGAGCTCAGTTCTAATTCGGCTGAGATAGCAGCAGACTCGTAGTCTTGGTATGTCTGTGCCCTCACTAATCATACCAACTGCAACGATCCAGCGGCCGGCCCCTCTACGAAACTCATCGATGACTAATTGGGCATCTGGTGTGCGATTCGTCACCACACGACATTCTTCACCCATGTTTCTAAGTGCCGCTGCGACTTGATAAGCATGATTTATGCTTGATGCAATGATGAGGCCGCCAGCATGCGGGTCATCTGGAATAAGGCTGTGTAGTCGGCTGCATCCAAGGTGAAGAACTTCTTTTACTACTTCATCATGAGAAACGAGGTCTTCGAACGTTATAGGTGAATCGCTCAAGATTTCTGCAATGCTGGAGTACTCAGAGGTTGATGACTGTCTCTCAGTAATAGTCTCTACTCGAATACCTTTCACTTCCATGAGCGCAATCCTTGGCGAACGGCATACGCCATCATTGATGGATTCTTTTATTCCGTATAGGTAGTCGCAGATTAGCCGCCCTTCTGGGCTCGAATACCGAGCTAAAGCGATGGCATGTTCATCTGATCGCCAGGGTGTGCCTGAAAGTGCCAGCGTGTATGCAGCGCGGTCTTGAATGCGTTGAAGAATTGTCTGCCCCCAAGAGTTGCCAAGATACTGTTCACTTCCGGAGCAATGATGAATTTCGTCAAAGACGGCAAATACCCTGAAGTCATCTAAAAGCTGCCAAAATGAATCGCTTTGGTGCTCCATAGCCTGATATGTAATTGCAGTTCCACTCGCTCCTATGCGGCCATCAAAGGGTCTACCCAAAACCTTGGAGAAAGTATTGGCTAGTCCCGTAACTATTTGGCAGGACGGACCAAAGCAAAGCACGAAATCAATTGCATCTAGTGAGATCAATCGCCTAGCAAGCTCTGCTGCCATTCGACTTTTGCCAGCACCTGGCGTGGCTTGGCAGAAGAAGTGCGGTGAAGCCTTGTAGGTGTGAAGGGCCGCATCAATGCATTGGCGTTGCCATGTACGGAGCTTTGTCATGCTTTTACCAATAATTTCAACGTCTTTTCTACTGCGCGTAAGTGACCGAGTAAGCGTGAGGATCTATCTCTAGCAGCCAGATAGTCATCCTCCACCTGAGCCTTGAGCTGAGGCATTTCGGCTATTAGCTGCTTATAACGCTCCGCTTCTCCAACGGAGCTGAGCATGTCTAGACGTATCTCCTTCGCTAGCTCCTCGAGCCGTAACACTGGCTTTGAGGTGGATGATTCAGCTGAATGCTCGTCCCTCTGCTCCGTCAAGGTAGGTTCTGTGGGGCCGCCATGGCCATCCACCAGTTCAAGGTTCAATGAGTCTGGGACTGTGTCTACACAATAGACCTGGCCGCGACGGCGCTTCTCAGCATCCAGTCGGACCCAGCCCACGCGCCTTAATCGTGTTACCTGGTCGTAAACGTATCGCCATAGCTCGGCCGCAGAGAGCCCTGCACAGCCGCTTTGGCTCGCATATGCATCTCGAAGCTGTCGGATTGTGAAGCGTTGTAGATCTCCTTCCTGGAGCAGGGCGTAAAGGCACCTGTCTAGCTTAAATGTCACGGGTTTCATACAAGCACCCAGGATGAGTAAAACGGCACAAAATGCGGATTATAATCCGTAGCGCGAAGATCAGTAAACGACCGATAGTTTCGCCTTGTGTACGACGAGGCGGTTATGCGGCAGGAGATAGCAAGCTCTCTGGGACAAAATATCCGAGAGCAGAGATTGTTGATTGGGTTGTCCCAAGACGCTCTGGCACTGGCCTGTGGGATGGATCGCAGTTACATAGGTAGGATTGAGAGAGGTGAGGTAAATCTCACTGTAGAGAAGCTTTACCGTTTGGCAGAAAATCTGAATTGCCGGCCACAAATCCTTCTGCCTGAGCTTTCGCGGAAGCTCACTGATCCAACCACCTTCCTCTAGCTTACGCTACCGCGAGCAGCATTAACTGCTCGTCAACTCAATTTATTAACAACCGCTTTCCTCGATCTAGAGCATGTTAGCTCTGGTTTTTGTTCGTATCTATTGAGCTGGTTTAAGACAGAAATGATTTCTCTTGCTATTGATTGGAATGTTATAGCGACGGGGCTAATAGCGCCTGGCGCCGTGCTTTGCATTAAAACGTTACTCGATTTCAGTTTGTCGCATTATTTTGTGAAGTATTTTCACTGGTTGCCAGTTCGAGGTTTTTTTAGGGATAGGCCACCTAAACTAACGGGCAAGTGGGAACAAGTGTGGGAGGCGCCAGGTAGTCCAAACTTTACCGAGGTTGTGGATCGACATAGCTATACGCATATAAAACAGTTCGGTCGTTATGTATATGCAGAATTTGATGCGAAGGGTAGAAATTACTGTGTATTTGGCGTGGTTAAGAATTCGTATATTACGGGTGAGTGGTATGATCGAGATGATAATCACGCGTATTTTGGGACCTTGCAACTCAAGATAAGAGATGCCAGCAATCTTGAAGGTCTTTATATCGGGCATTCACATCGAACCAGCTTGGTTGCAAGTGGGCACTGGGTGTGGCAGCGTGTGAGCAAATAATTCTTGTATCAGGCAGAGAGCGCGCGTTGCAATAAAATTATTGTTATTTTACTTCCAGGTGCCACTGCTGAATCTTGCCTGTCTAAAGCTGTATTGGCGGAAAGGATGAGAAGCAGAAAGTCCGCTGAGTAGGCGCTCAGCTAGAATTGAGTTGCACGAGGCATACGCAAAGTGCAACTCATCCTGCTCGCTTCGAGTAGTCTATAGCAGTGACTCGTCTGCGTAATAATCGCCCTCAGCAGTCTCTGATGCTGCTTCGGCAAGCATAATTCTTGTTTTCTTTTTGTGGCTCAGATTCAAAAAACTGTTTCGCGGCCAATTATACCTTACGTACGCATCGACGATGCTCAGCCTCAATCTTAAACCAAGGTCCCAGCCTTTGAAAAAGCTGACGCTTGCTAAGTGTGGCAGAAGAAAATCTATTGTCTTTTGGCTAAGATCGGAGTCAATTATTCTTGAGTGCAAAGTATCAAAAAAACGCTCAATAACGCTTAGTCCTGAGTTGTGCCCTGTGTGTAAGGCGAGAGCTGTAAAAAATGCGGCGATTGCCTCCTCTTTTTTACTTGGCAGGTTTGGGTTTAATGCAGCTATAGCGCTTATCCATGGAGTACATCCGGCCTTCAGCACTTCAGGCGAAAGCCAGTCCAACGCGTTAATGCATTCAAGGATTACGTCTGGAGTTGATGCCGCCTCGAGAACATTTTCATCCAGCAAGAGATAATTGCGCTTGAGCAATTCAGCCATCCAAATGCTGATACGTGTGATGCCAAACTCAGATGCCTTTCTAAGGACTGCGATAGCAGTTGCTTGTGGGGCAAGAGCAAATAAAGTGATAATAAGTTCTTTGCTCTCGCGAGAAAGCAGCGCCCCCATAAGTTCTGTCAAGGAGTTTGAGCTGGTGGCAATAAGTGGAAGAACGTAAATTAAATCTTCATCGCTCAGGTGGTTGATGGCCCGCTCTGTCACAAGGCTCGGTTTGTATTTGCAGAAGAACCTTACAATGCTACCCGATGAGTTCTCAATGATCCAGGCTTGAGACGATGTGGGGATATCATTTATTAGCAAGTCCTGGATTGCTAAGCTGGTAGGAGTATTCGATGTTATAGCTAGTTCGGCTATCTTAATCATTTCAACCGAGCTTCTAGGGTCAAGGTTGGCAATGCGAATTAGGCCTGTTGCATTCAGTGTGGGCAGAATACAAGTTGGATCATCTGATAGTAAGCTAAGTATTAGCCCGGGTTGCGCACTTGGAATTAGATCGCCATTTACTAAATCTTCTTTAAGCTTTTTGGCATCCTCTGCTGACGGAAAAGCTTTTGCGAGTATTAGCAGAATCCTGTTAGTCGTGTCCTCTTCTTGCTTCTTGTCAAGTAATTTTATCTCAACTAGAGGCCTGAACGATGCCTTTTGTTTTTTTACGTCAGCTCCGTATTTTCGGAGGAAAGATCGTAATTCTCTGTCGCGGCTATCAACTATATCTTGCTGTGCAGCGCGCACCCAGGTCTGCAGTGTAGGGGCTGCAGATAATCTTTCAGCTGAAGAGGCTAATGAGGTGGTTATATCCATCCGGATAGAGTTGGTGCCAGCAGTGCCTCTAGTCAAGGCGGTTTGGAATTTAAAATTTCGCCGCAGTCGCGGCCACTGTTGCGACCAGACAGAAAATAATGGTGAGACTAATTCTCCCGGTGCAGTAGTTTTTATGACTGCTTCTTTCTGGGCGTAAATCTTAAATATTAAGTCTGCAATTATCTCGCTGTTAGGTTGACTGTGCTGCGCTCGTTGATTGTTCGGCGACATCTCAATTGCATGCTTGTATCGCTCTGTGTCAAGAATGTTTTTCGGTCGGCTGGCCAAACTCTGCAAGTCAGATAAGTCTTCGAAAAGCTCAAGGATTTTAGGGTCAAGCAGCAATGCATGAGTCCAAACACACCCAGGTCTCGACATCTCTGGTGCGGGCCAAGTGCGTAATAGTGCGTATCTCTTTAAAGAAGGAAGAGGTAAGCCTGTCCAATACCCATCGCCATTGCCAAAGATCGTACCAGGAGCTACGTCGCTTAGCTCTGTTAGGAGTGGGGCATCAGGTCCTAGGGGTAAGGAACTGGCTAGCAGCCTGTGTCCACCATCATAACCAAACAAAGCTTGATCTATTATCATACTGCCGCCGACATTAGCCAGACTAAAGGGCTAGTCAAGTCATGTTCGTTGGCCTCAATGTCTGGACCAACAATCTGAATCCGTTTACTAGGTGTAATATATGAAATTTTGTCTACAGCGGCATCATCATCAAGCTTAACGCCCTGCGCCGATAGTCCGTACACTCTATGCTCGAACAACTCGGGATTTGATCTCAAAAATTGATCAACTAGCGGCATATTTGTTGCTAGCCAGTTTTCCGGAGTCAAATGCTGATCTCTAGCGAGATCCCAAGCTGAAATCATCAGCGCTAGGCGCCTGCGCCGATATGTAAAGGGCGGCCTGATGAAGTCACTCAAGAGCTGAACTATTTTGACTTGTGCGGGAGCATATTTTGGTTCCCACTCAGGGTGTTTAATTGTTTGAGTCGCTGCTGGCTGAGCTTTATCGGCATGGTCAGCATCAGCATCAGCATCAGCATCCGTTTCTGGCATCCTAGAATTTAGCTCATTAATTGTTAGGCCATCCTCTTTAAGATTGGCCGTCACAAAGAAAAGAACACCGTCATCGGCAGTGGCTTGCTCGATGAATTCAGGGCGACATTTTCGCTCTTCTACCTGAAGTTCAAAGGTCTCGCCTGCTAAGTCTGGAAACATGGCAGTTCCGCGCGCACCACTTTCGCGGTCTTTTAAGTAAATAGTGACATCAGTGTTGCCGACCTGCGATGTACGAGGTACTTCCTTAAATGTACGCCATGCTGTGGAAATTAGCCTCAGATAGACCAAGTCACCTCTGTAGCCATCCATGGTCAGACGGCAGTCTGTTTCCTGAGACTCGATAAGGTGCCATAGAGCTGCCAGGAAGGTAGTTTTACCAGAGGCAGGGAGACCCATGATGACGAAATTGGCGTTCAATTCGAGGTCCTTCTGAGTGCTAATTTGTCGAACTCGCTTACTAGAGCTGGAATCTTCAGTCTGGTACCAGAAGCCATCACTTTAGGCTGTAGCCAAGATCTAAGCAACTCCGCAACACCGTGTGCAGGATTCATCCGCCGCTTCGGATCCCTTGCAGCCACGTGGTGTGTTGAAAGGTGGTATCTATTATCTATTATCTTTCGGATGCTTTCTTCAAAATCGACGAGTGCCTCAAGTGCTTTTGGGTTGCTGTCTCCCTGTAATAAGTCAAATTTTGTTGTTACCAGTTGTATGCGGGCTTCTACTTGAATGCACTCCGATTCGATAAGCGCCCTTGCGATATTTCGGATTGACGCAAAAACCTCAGCTCGCTCACGTGGATTGCATGCCCGCTCGCCATCAATTATCAGGACAATAATTTGGCACTTGGTAATTTCCAGTAAATCCGAAGCTAGCTCCGGCTTATCACGAATGTCTTTGTAGATTTCTCCGGCACGCTCGGAAATAAGCAGGTCATGCTTTTTTAGATTGGAGAGGAGGTCCGCAACCTGTAGATGGAAGAAGCTAAGGCCTTCTTGAGCTGATGTTCTTGGTGTGTCCGGAGTCTCAAGGCCTGACTCGGATCTGGATTGAAAGCTCTTTTCTTCAAAGCCCATTAAGCTGAGGCTGTGAGAAAACATCAAATCTGCAAATCGGCCCTTGAGGAATTGCGCATAGATCTCTGAGACTAATGTGGTTTTGCCACCGTTTCTCTCACCAATAATTGCTACAATAGATGCGCGCCGCCAGCGTAGTAACGCATCTGCGTCGTCCACAGACAGTAAAGCGGCCTGGGGCAGTTCGCGTAAAGGATTGAGGCTCTGGGAAACCTCTTCCGGAGACTGTTCAAATACGTCTAGATCTTCGTCTAATTCATCTATGTCGTCTAATGGCTCAGTCACAGGAATTGCCCCAGTAAGTGCTCGCAGTAGATCTGTTCAGCAAGCTCGAGTGGCTCAAGCGTCAGTGTAGCGCTCAAGCCTGTTTTTTCTTGGAACAGGTTGCCCCATGCACCAACACCTAAAGTCCGTGCTAGCTCAATCGCTGTTGCGATTGGTGCGATGCGAGCTGGCAGTTTAGAGTGATTTATATTTAGTTGTTGCAAGTCGTTTTTAGAGAAACTGTCGAGTACTTTACTGAGCTCAGTGGTCTGAGCACCCTTTGGACGTTTCGATAGACTCAGCACTCGCTCTAACATTGCTGAGGCTGCAACTGGTCCATAATAAGAGGTTGTTAGTGTGCCGAGGTCAATGGAGCTTGCGACTGCGGCCTGATGAGGACTTAGTGTGCTGAAGCTTCTTTTCAGTGACGAGCTATAGCCACCGAATATCCACCAAAGCATCTGAGACTCTTCTCTCAGGTACTCATTTTCGTCTTTGAGCGCTACTATGGCTTTAGTCGCTTGAGTCGACATGTTAGACATTGATTGTTGGCTTTCCGTGCGGATTTTTCCGAGGATTGCAATCAAGTTTGCCCAATCATTTTCAGGTAAGGCTGCAACCTCTTCTTTGAGCTTTAATGTGTGCGTGCTATTGACTTTTGCTTCAAAATCCACCGGCTTTCTATCTTCGACCGAAAGATTTATGCGCTTTTGTTTCGCAAGTTGAAGGAGCCAGTCATAGTCTACCGGGCCGCGCAGGCCTGCCGCAGCACCAGATATCAAGGCGAGTATGGCTACAGGCTTCTCGGCCTCCACTAAATCACTCAGTACTAGAGCGGACAGGAGAACTGTCTCGTTCTCATTATTGATTAAGCTGAAGCTCTGATCATTTTTTTGAAATTCATCTCTAAACCAAGAGAAATCGAAATCATGTATTCCATAGTACCTCCCGACCAATCCAAATATTTGATCGTTTGTGATGTTGTCTACAATTCGTTTGGCTGGCTCTTGGCGAGATGCAATTAGAGTCGGGTTGGGAGCTAGCCCAGCAGAAGCGTAGCGGTCAGCGAATGTCATATTAGTCATTTCTTTCCCTGTTGTTTATCTTTCTGATTCAATCACTGCATGCTTAAGAAGCTCTAGCTGCCCACGCTCGTGAGCTCTAATGATCACTTGCCGAAAGCGCTCGTGGTCTGGAAGTGACATGTCTTCGGATTCGAGAAGTTGAAGTCTTCCCGCGATTTCAGATTTTTTACTAAACGAAAGCCTGTAAAAACGCAGCGCAACATCACGCATGGTGGTGAGGGCCGGTTGATCCTCTTCCGAGGGAGTCGCTCCATCTGTCATTGAAGAAGCCAATGAGGAATGTGCAACGGTTGTTAGTGGCCTAGGTTGGGTCGGTGCACACCAGTTTTCTAAGGGGATAGTCAACTCAAAGGTATCTGAGTCACCTCGATCTCTCTTTGCAATGAACCCCCCAGGCGCTGTTTGCCATACTCTAACATGCGCTTTGATGCGAAGTTCTCTAGATGTATTTTCACCATTAACAGACACGCGGATAAAATTGTACCCAGGTTCCCATGCGGTTTCGCCACGCTCAGGTTGCGTAGCGCTTGCAGTTAGGCGTATATGGTCTCGGTGCAGGTCGATTCGATTGGTGTGCACATGGCCGAATATTTGTATAGGCGCCACATCATTTAGGTGGTCCTCCAATTCGCGGTCTTGTCGAAGCCATGTCAGATGGTGGTGGGCCATTACGAGATTGGTAACGCCTGGTTCGCGAGTGATCTGAAAGCTAGCACTATCGACGAACATATCTCTCTGCCTATCCTGGCTGCTGGATACCAAGGCAGTATTCAGTCCCCAAAGCCGTAATATTGAGCCGTCGTTAAGGGTAAGGTCACGACTTGTTCGAGTTCGGTCAGGTGGTAGTAAGTTACAGAAAAATTGCCCTGCGAACTGATTGTAGTTGTCTAAGCCACCATATAGTAGTCTGGCCTCGTCGCGATTCGTGAGCTGCTTTGATATTTGGTCAAGTGGATCTTGAGAATTTTTGATTTGGTTGTGAAGAAGCTGAACCAAATTCTGGTCGGCATAGGTGCGTAAGACATCATGGTTCCCAGGGACGACAAATATCGACTTCATATCGCAGCCGGCTACATCGCATAGCCTGGTAAGCCAACCTGTAGCATATTCATACTCCTCAGGTGCGGCGGCGAATGCGATATCTCCAGAGATGATAATGGCATCAACTGCGCCGAGTTTAACGCGTTGCTGGCCTACATCTCTTAGTAGTTCGTTGCGCAGATGGAAATTTGGATCTTGGGCTGTACCGATTTCAGATTTCCTGAAATGGATATCGGAAAGATGAAGCAATAGCATAAGGCCACTCCTTGGTTTTCCGTATGCTAGCGAATCCTTACTGCGCTGAGAATCCCGAAATCCTGTTTCTTTCGACTACGGTGACTCACCTCATGCAGAGCATCAGCTTGGCGAGAAATGACTCGGTCGGAGTATCATCGTTACTGGCAGCTTGCGCGTTCGAAAATGGAGCAATGTTGACAATTTTAGACTCAACAATGTCCTCATCGGATAACCTGGACCACGTTCATCCCGACCGATGACATGGCAGCGGCGTTGATTGCGCAGAAGGTGATCGACAAGCAGCCCACCAGCCAGCGCGACCTGGCTCTGGTGCAGCAGGCGTTCAACCAGTGGCATGCAGAGAGCGGGCGGCCGCTGTGCCAGTTGTCGGTGATGCTGGCGCATACCGTCAACCATTGAGTTTTGTGGTGCTCCCATTCGCGGGCACGCCCGCTCCCACAGGAATCGCACCGCACTTAAGGCCTGTGCAGTACCTGTGGGAGCGGGCGTGCCCGCGAAAAGTCTAACTGCCTTCGCCCGCCATGCGCCGCTCATGCTGGAACTTCCAGCGCACGTACAGTAGCCCGGCAATGAACAGCCCCAGGCTCACCAGCACTTCAAGCCAGCCGAATACCGCCCGCGACGGGTCGAACGCTGCCAGCACGCCCTTGATGAAATAGATATTCACCACGAAGCAGGTCCAGGCATGCGCCCGGGCGCTGCCTTTCAGCATGCCGGGCAACAGCAACAGCAACGGCACCAGTTCGATCGCCAGGATCACCTCGACCCGGGCCCCATGCAGGTTGGCGAACCACAGGTTGTTCACCACCAGCAGGGCGATCAGGCCGAAGAAGCATGCCAGGCTCAATGCCCGCGTCAGGCGCAGGCGTGGTACCAGCCATTGGACCGGCGGCAATGCCTTGGGCTTTCTAGCCACGCGCCGCCTCCAGGGCCTTGGCCGTGGTCGCCAGGCGTTGGCCCAGGGCACGGCACAGGGCGATTTCGTGCGGGTCGAGTTCGCGCTTGCCATCGGCGCCTGCGTGGTGGCTGGCGCCATAAGGCGTGCCGCCGCCACGGGTCTCGAGCAGTGCCGACTCGCTGTAGGGCAGGCCCATCACCAACATGCCGTGGTGCATCAGCGGCAGCATCATCGACAGCAGGGTGGTTTCCTGGCCGCCGTGCAGGCTGGAGGTGGAGGTGAACACGCCAGCCGGCTTGCCGACCAGCTCACCACCTAGCCAAAGGCTGCTGGTGCCATCGAGGAAATACTTGAGTGGCGCTGCCATGTTGCCGAACCGGGTCGGGCTGCCCAGTACCAGGCCAGCGCAGTGGCGCAGGTCGTCAAGGGTGGCGTACAGCGCGCCACTGGACGGAATATCCGGGGCCACCGCTTCGCATTCGGTGGAAATCGCCGGCACCGTACGCAGGCGTGCCTCCATGCCGGCCAGCTCGATACCGCGGGCGATGTGCCGGGCCATTTCGCTGGTCGCGCCATGGCGGCTGTAATACAGCACCAGGATGTAGGGCGCGCTCACGGCAGGATCTCCAGCACTTTTTCCGGCGGGCGACCGACCACGGCCTTGTCACCGGCAACCAGGATCGGCCGCTCGATCAGCTTGGGGTGCTGGGCCATGGCCTCGATCAGTTGCGCGTCGGTCAGTGCCGGGTCGGCCAGGTTCAGCGTTTTGTATTCGTCCTCGCCGCTGCGCAGCAATTGGCGCGGGGCGATCCCCAGCTTGCCGAGCAGGGCCTTGAGGGTGACCGCGTCGGGCGGGGTTTCCAGGTAGCGCACGATGGTCGGGGCCAAGCCGCGGGCCTCGAGCAGTTCCAGGGCGCCGCGGGATTTCGAGCAGCGCGGGTTATGATAGAGCGTGAGATCAGTCATGTCGGGTCGCATCCAGCTGGGTGTGGCGGCTATTCTAACCGCAGCGACTGACCAATTTGCTTTAAAACTCGAGAAGGATTGACCCATGGCAAGGCGTCTGGCAGCAGTACTGGCCATCACCGCGAGCCTGTTGCTCGGTGGTTGCGGTGCCGATTACGGCGTGGACCAACACGGTAATACGGTTAAGGCCGAACAGATCGAAGGGCACTGGCTGGTGCTCAACTACTGGGCTGAATGGTGCGGACCGTGCCGTACCGAAATCCCGGAACTGAATGCGGCGGCCAAGCAATGGGCGGCTGAGGGCATCAAGGTGGTGGGGGTGAACTTCGACGGTTTGCAGGGGCCGGACCTGAAGCAGGCTGCCGAAACCCTGGGTATCGGTTTCACCGTGCTTGCCCAGGACCCGGCCGAGCGCTATGACCTGCCGCGCAGCGAGGCCTTGCCGGTGACCTACATCATCGACGACAAGGGCAAGGTGCGTGAGCAGTTGATGGGCGAGCAGACCCTGGAAGGGTTGCAGGCCAAGATCAAGGCCCTGAAAGGCGCCTGATGCCGGCGGGGCCGCTTTCGCGGCCCTTCGCGGACATGCCCGCTCTCACTGGGGGGACAATCCAAACTGTGGGAGCGGGCGCGCCCGCGAAGGGTCGCAAAGCGGCCACGGCAATCCTCAGCCTTCCTCAGGCCAGAAGCGCAGCGGCTTGCCTTCGGCCGGCCAGAAGCGCATCTGCTCCACCGGTGACACATCCCAACGCTCTACCGTTTCCAGCGCCTGCAGGAAGCGTTTTTCCTGTTCCATCAGCGCGGGTGCGCACAGCTTGCGGGTCTTGCCGACCTTGCCGAAGCTCAGGTGCTCGCCATCGAGCGTGTAAGGCGCAAACCAGTGGTTGCAGCCGCCGTTGCCATAGGCACGGCCGTCGCTGGCCAGGGTCAAGGTCAGGTGGCTGTAGTCGATCAGTGGTCGTTCGCCAATCCACTCCAGCACGTAGCTGCGTTCCTGCTGCAGCCGGGAAGGTTGCGTGGCGCAGCCGAGCAGGCCGGTTGCAATCAGCACGCCGGTCAGCAGATTCTTCACTCGGCGCTCTCCTGGCAACGCGGGCACAGGTGTTTTTCGCCACGGCTGGCCCAGCCCAGCGCTGCGATACGGGCGCTGGCAGCCGGTTGACGAGCTGCCTTGCCGAGCTTGGCGTCTACTGCGAACTCGAAGCCCAGCACCGCATCGCAGCGATCACACTCGACCTGCCAGGTGAGGATTTCCAGCTCGTTGAACACCGGGCCGCTCGCCACGGCAACCCACTGGCCGCGTGGGTTGATCAGGTGGCGCACGCTTTCCACGGTCAGGCGCATGGACAAATCCTTGCTGCCCTTGAGCGTGACCAGCAGGCTGTCGCCTTTTTGCATCGAACCGCCGTTGCCCGTGACCTGGTAGCGGCCCGGCACCAAAGCGCGGCACTCGATCAGGGTGTGTTGCGGGTTGAAAAGGGTGTAGCGAAAATCGTGTTCGACCATGGGTCCTCCAGAAATGCCGCGTATCCTAGCATTAACCCATCACCAGGTTCTGTGGATTGCCTGCCGCCCAGCGGTTGATGTTGTCCAGTGTGGTCGCGGCAATGGCATCCAGCGCCTCGCGGGTGAGGAAAGCCTGGTGGGCGGTGATGATCACGTTGGGGAAGGTCAGCAGCCGAGCCAGCACATCGTCTTGCAAGGGCAGGTCGGAGCGGTCTTCGAAGAACAGTTGGGCTTCTTCCTCGTAGACGTCCAGGCCCAGGTAGCCAAGCTGGCCGCTTTTCAGTGCGTCAATCAGCGCCGGGGTGTCGACCAGCGCACCGCGACCGGTGTTGATCAGCATGGCGCCGGGCTGCAACTGGGCCAGGCTTTGCGCGTTGATCAGGTGGCGAGTGTGTTCGGTCAGCGGGCAGTGCAGGCTGATGATGCGGGCTTCGCGCAACAGCTCGGGCAGGGGCATGTAGCGGGCGCCAAGGGCCAGCAGCTCTGGGTTGGGGTAGGGGTCGTACGCCAGCAGCTGGCAGCCGAAACCGGCCATGATGCGAGCGAAGGCGGCCCCGATCTGGCCGGTACCGACCACCCCGACGGTTTTGCCGTGCAGGTCGAAGCCGGTCAGCCCGTGCAGGGTGAAGTCACCTTCGCGGGTGCGGTTGTAGGCCCGATGCAGGCGCCGGTTGAGTGCCAGGATGAGCGCCACGGCGTGCTCGGCAACGGCGTGTGGCGAGTAGGCCGGCACCCGCACCACGGCCAGGCCCAAGCGCTGGGCTGCGGCCAGGTCGACGTGGTTGTAGCCGGCCGAGCGCAGGGCGATCAACCGCGTGCCCGCAGCGGCCAGGCGCTGCAGCACCGGCGCGTCGAGTTCGTCATTGATGAAGGCGCAGACCACCTCAAAGCCCTCTGCCAGGGCGGCGGTGTCGAGGGTCAGGCGGGCGGGCTGGAAATGCAGCTCCAAGGGGGTGCCGCTGGCAGCCTTGGTGAAGCTTTCCTGATCGTAGTGCTGGCTGCTGAACAACAGGGCGCGCATGGTGGAACTCCTTTGCAATGCATGTCTTGGGTGGGGCGCTGCCTGTCAAGGCATACCCAGCGTGGTCCAGAGCCACTCAAGCGCTCAATCTGGCCTGTGCCGCCAGGCGGCTGATCGCGCTGTCTAGTTCATCCAGGGCCTGCTGCGCCTGCGGATTGTCCTGCTTCAGCAAGGTCTCGCTGCGTTGGCACGCTGCCCGTAACTGCGGTACGCCACAATAGCGTGAGGCGCCGTTCAGGCGGTGTACTTGCTCGATCAGGCCATTGCGGTCATCGGCTGCGCGGGCGGCGCGTATGGCTTCGCGGTCCGTATCCAGGGAGGCCAGCAGCATGCTCAGCATGTCAGCCGCCAGATCTGCCTTGCCAGCGGCCAGGCGCAGGCCCTCTTCGGGGTCGAGTACCTTCAGTTCGTCGCCATTGGTCAGTAGCTCGGCCTGCGCCTGCTGCGGTGTGCCCAGGCTCAGGCCGGTCCACTTCATCACCACCTGGGCCAGTTGCCGTTCGCTGATGGGTTTGGTCAGGTAGTCGTCCATGCCGCTGTGCAATAACGCGCGCTTTTCGTTGGCCATGGCATGGGCAGTGAGGGCGACGATCGGCAGCGGGTTGCCACTCTGGGTGTTTTCCCACAGGCGGATCTGTTCAGTACAGGCGCGGCCGTCCATGCCGGGCATCTGCACATCCATCAGCACCAGGTCGAACAACTCCTCCTGCACGGCCTGTACCGCCGCATAGCCATTGTTGACGGCCAGTACCTCGGCACCCAAGTCTTCGAGCAGGGTTTTTACCAGCAGCAGGTTGGCGGCATTGTCGTCGACGCAGAGTATTTTCGGTCGTCGCTGGCCGTTGGCGTTGCTCACCTCGGCCAGCGGACGGCGAGGTTGTACCAGCTCCAGCAAGAGGCGCCGCAGCTTGCGGGTGCAGGTCGGCTTGGACAGCAACTGGCCGTGGCCGTTGGGCAGGTAAGGGTGGTACAGCGCCTGCTCGGTGGTCGGGCATAGCACCACGCATTGGCAGTGGTAACGCTCGAGCTGCTGATGATAATGGCCCAGTTGCTCGGGCGACAGGTTACCCAGGTTGGCCCCTAGCACCGCGAACTCGAAGGGCAGGCCGGCCTGGCTGGCGGCCTGCACCCCCTGCAGCAACTGGTCGTAGGAGGCGAACAGGCTCACGCTGAGGCCGCAGTCTTCCAGCTGGTGCTCCAGTGCCTGGCGCGCCAGTTCGTGGCCATCGACAATGGCGGCACGGCGGCCCAGCAATGGCTGCGGTGGCAGCGCTTCGGCATCGTCATGAGCCTTGGGCAGGTTGAGGCTGATCCAGAACTGCGAACCTTCGCCCGGGGTACTGTCGACACCGATCTCGCCGCCCATCTGTTCGATCAGGCGCTTGGAAATCACCAGCCCCAGTCCGGTGCCACCGGGCTGGCGAGCCAGTGAGTTGTCAGCCTGGCTGAAGGCCTGGAACAGTGTGCGCACATCCTGGGGTGACAGGCCGATGCCGGTGTCCTGCACGCTGATGCGCAACTGCGCGCAGTCTTCGTGCTCGTCTTCCAGCATGGCGCGTACGACGATGGTGCCTTCGCGGGTGAACTTGATGGCGTTGCTGACCAGGTTGGTGAGGATCTGCTTGAGCCGCAACGGGTCGCCCACCAGCGAAGCAGGCGTGTCGCGGTAGATCAGGCTCAGCAATTCCAGCTGCTTGGCGTGGGCGGCCGGAGCGAGGATGGTCAGGGTGTCCTGGATCAGGTCCCGCAGGTTGAACGGTATGCTGTCGAGCACCAGCTTGCCGGCTTCGATCTTGGAGAAATCGAGGATCTCGTTGATGATGCCCAGCAGGTTGTCAGCAGACTTCTCGATGGTGTTCAGGTAATCGAGCTGGCGCGGTGTCATCTCGCTTTTTTGCAGCAGGTGGGTAAAGCCGAGGATGCCATTGAGCGGGGTGCGGATTTCGTGGCTCATGTTGGCCAGGAACTCCGACTTGATGCGGCTGGCCTCAAGTGCCTCTTTGCGCGCCATGTCCAGCTCGATGTTCTGGATTTCGATGGTTTCCAGGTTCTGGCGCACGTCTTCGGTGGCCTGGTCGATGCTGTGTTGCAGTTCTTCGTGGGCGTTTTGCAGGGTTTCGGCCATGCGGTTGATGCCGTGGGCCAGTTCGTCCAGTTCATGGCTGCCCATGGTCGGCAGGCGTTCTTCGAGGTGGCCGTCCTTGAGCTGATTGACCGCGTGCTTGATGCGTTCGATAGGGTCGTTGATGGTGCGGCTCATGCGCAGCGCCAACAGGCCGCTGAGTGCCAGGCAGGCGAGGATCAGCAACAGGCTGGTAAACAGGTTGCGGTAGCCGCGCAGCAGCGTGCCGTCGTGCGACAGCTCGATCTCTACCCAGCCCAGCAGGCGCTCGGCTTCGGCCGGCACGGCGTCGGTGGCCAGGTCGCGGTGGTGGCCGAACACGGGCATCAGGTAGCGGGTGGCGTCGTTGCCACTGCGCTGCAGGAGTTGGGTGCCGGTACCGCCGCTGGGCGGCAGGTTGAGCATGCTCGGGCCGGCGTGGGCCAGGCGCGTGCGGTCCGGGGCCAGAAACGCCACTGCGCGCACATCGGCCTGCTCCAGGGTTTGTGCGGCAACTCTCTCCAGTTGCGCAGGCGCAAGCCGGGCCATGGCGGGTGCGGCCAGGGGCGCCAGTTGTTCGGCGATCATCTTGCCGCGCTGCAGCAGCTGGGTGCGCAGGTCGTTCTGTTGCAGCCAGGTGAAATAGCTACCCAGCACCAGGGCCATCAAGCCGGCCGGTAGCAGTGCCAGCAGCAGTACCCGGCTGCGGATTCCCAAGCGATCGAGCACACTTGCCTCCTCTGATGTGCCTGGATGCCGTCAAGTGGTAACGGCCAAGCCGCGAAGTTACTCCGCCTGCCGCACCATTGCATCTCTTTAGTACGTGTTATGCGCCGTTGCCGGGGCATTGGTCGCAGTGCGGTTGCCTGGCAGGTGGCGAATGCTCAATAATCGCGTAATTGAGAATGCATGGCAGTTGCCAATGAATCCTGTATCTATTTACAACACCAACATCCTTGCCATCGAGGACGACCCGGTGCTTGGCGCCTATCTGCAGGAAGAGCTGCAGCGTGGCGGCTGCCAGGTCACCTGGTGCCGCAATGGCCTGGAGGGCCTGGAAACGGCGGGCCGCCAGGCTTTCGATGTTGTGCTCATGGACATCCTGCTGCCCGGGCTTGATGGGCTGGACGCCTTGGCGCAGTTGCGCAGGCACAGCGCTACACCGGTGATCATGATGTCGGCGCTGGGGGCCGAGGCGGATCGTATCAGCGGCTTTCAGCGCGGCGCCGACGATTACCTGCCCAAGCCATTCAGCATGGCCGAGTTGCAGGTGCGCATCGAGGCGATTCTGCGCCGCGTGGCCCTGGAGCGGCGGCATCAGGGCCCGCTGGAGCAAGCCGGCTGCGGCGAGTTGCAGTTCGACGAGGGGCTGTGTGACGTGCGCCTGAATAGCCGCCTGGCAGGCCTGACCCCCAGCGAATACCGCCTGCTGGATATCCTCAACCGCAACCTCGACGAAGTCCTCAGCAAGCCGTTCCTGTACCAGCATGTGTTGCAGCGCGGCTATTCACGGCATGACCGCAGCCTGGACATGCACGTCAGCCAGATCCGTCGCAAGCTCAAGGGTATCGGTTTTCACGAACGGCAGATCCGCACCGTGTGGGGCAAGGGTTACGTGCTCAGTGCCAGCGAGGCGGAGTGAACCATGCTCGACCGCCATTCGCTGTTCTGGAAGCTGGCCATCTTGCTGGTGGGCTTCTGCCTGCTGATGATCGGCCTCAGTTATACCTGGGGCCGGCACATGGAAACCCAGAATGCCTTCCTCTCGGAGCCGGCACGGCAGACCTTGCGGGGTTATGCCGCCGAAGCTGAGCAGGCCTGGCGCAGCGGCGGGCGGGAAGGGCTGGACCAGTGGGTGGCGGCCATGCATCAGCGCGAACGGGGCTGGGTCGGCGTGCTCGACATCAACCTGCGCCCGCTCGACAACGCCACGCTCAACCCACAGATCATGCAGCGTCTGACACGCCTGCGCGGTGTCGATTGGCCGATGAGTCGGCGCAGCGTCGACCAGCCGTGGGTGCGCATACCGTTCCCGGGGGCGCCGGAGCAGGGCATGCTGGTGATCGAACTGCCGCAGCGCTTCAATCCGGGCCAGCACCGCTTGCTGTGGCGCATTGTCACCAACGGCATCATCCCGGGGCTGTTCACCTTGCTGTTGTGTGTAGGCCTGTACCGCATGCTGATCGTGCCGCTGAACCAACTTCGCGAGCAGGCCAATGCCTGGCGGGCCGATCAGCTGTCGGCCCGCCTGGACTCGCGCACCATCGCCCGGCATGACGAATTGGGCGAACTGGCGCGTGCCTTTGACCAGATGGCCGAGCGGCTGCAAGGCACGGTGGCCATGCAGCAGCAGTTGCTGCGCGACCTGTCCCACGAAATGCGCACGCCGCTGAGCCGGCTGCGGGTGGCCTGCGATGGTGAAACCGACCTGCAGCGTCTGCGTGATCGCCTGATCCGTGAAGTGGACTGCATGCAGCAACTGGTCGAAGACACCCTGCAACTGGCCTGGCAGGACGCCGAGCGTGCGCCGATGAACCTTGAGCCGATCGAGGTCCACGCCTTGTGGGAGTTGCTGGCCGAAAATGCCAGCTACGAGAGCGGCTGGTCGCCTGCGCAACTGCGCTGCGAAGTACCGGCCGACTGCTGGGTGCAGGGCAACCTCAACCACCTGGCCCAGGCGCTGGAGAACATGTTGCGCAATGCCATTCGCCACTCGCCGGCCGAGGGGGTGGTGCGGTTGGGTGGGCAGCGTGAGGGTAACTATTGGTGGTTGTGGCTTGAGGATGAGGGTGGCGGTGTCGCTGAAGAAGACCTGGAACGGATTTTCGCGCCATTCTCGCGGTTGGACGGTTCGCGGCCCGGGGATGGTGGCTTCGGCCTGGGGCTGAGCATCGCCCGCAGTGCCATCCAGCGCCAGGGCGGCACCTTGTGGGCGCAGAATGGCAAACGCGGGTTGCGTTTGTGGATGAGGTTGCCGTTGCATGTGCCGGCCGCTTCGCGGGTAAACCCGCTCCTGCAGGCTAGCGAATCCCTGTAGGAGCGGGTTTACCCGCGAAGAGGCCAGCACATGCCGCACCGTTATAGCTTGTAGCTATATGCACTACAGATTGCGTGATATGGCCGCGAAGGGTTTGCCGGTATGATAGGCACCCCCGCCGTCCGGATTGCGAAATACGCCATGACCGTGCAGTACCCAACCATCGCCGATTGCGTCGGCAATACGCCACTGGTTCGCCTGCAGCGCATCGCTGGCGAAACCAGCAATACCCTCCTGCTCAAGCTCGAAGGTAACAATCCTGCCGGCTCGGTGAAAGACCGCCCGGCACTGTCGATGATCGCTCGCGCCGAACTGCGCGGCCAGATCAAGCCAGGCGATACCCTGATCGAAGCCACCTCCGGCAACACCGGCATCGCCCTGGCGATGGCGGCGGCGATCAAGGGCTACAAGATGATCCTGATCATGCCTGACAACTCCACCGCCGAGCGCAAGGCCGCCATGACGGCCTATGGCGCCGAGCTGATCCTGGTGACCAAGGAGGAGGGGATGGAAGGCGCCCGTGACCTGGCCGAGAAGCTGCAGGCCGAAGGCCGTGGCCTGGTGCTCGACCAGTTCGCCAACGGCGACAACCCGATCGCCCACTACAACAGCACCGGCCCGGAGATCTGGCAGCAGACCCAGGGCACCATTACCCATTTCGTCAGCTCCATGGGGACCACCGGTACCATCATGGGCTGCTCGCAGTACCTCAAGGAACAGAACCCCGCGGTGCAGATCATCGGCCTGCAACCGATGGAGGGCTCGGCTATTCCGGGCATTCGCCGCTGGCCCGAGGAATACCTGCCGAAAATCTTCGATGCCACCCGCGTCGACCGCGTGGTCGACATGTCGCAGCAGGAAGCCGAGGACACCACCCGTCGCCTTGCGCGTGAAGAGGGCATTTTCTGCGGCGTGTCTTCTGGTGGTGCGGTTGCGGCCATGTTGCGCCTGTCCCGCGAAGTGGAAAATGCGGTCATGGTTGCGATCATTTGCGACCGCGGCGACCGTTATCTGTCCACTGGCCTGTTTGATCCACGCTAAATGTCCAAGAAAAAAAGCAACAGCGGCCTGCGCTTCCAGCCGGCCGGCGGCAATCGCACCCCCCAGGTCCCAGTGGGCAAGAAGCAGCGCCTGGACATCGAGCGCCTGGCCGGTGACGGCCGTGGCATTGCCTTCCTCGACGGGCGTACCTGGTTCGTCAGTGGCGCCTTGGCCGGTGAGGCCGTGGAGGCGCGGGTGCTCAACGCCCGTGGCAAAGTGGTCGAGGCACGCCTGGAGCGGTTGCTGCAGGCGGCGCCCGAGCGCCGTGAGGCGCCATGTCGCTACTACGACCGCTGCGGTGGCTGCAACCTGCAGCACCTGCCGCACGAAGCGCAACTGGCGCTGAAGCAGCGCACCCTCGCCGAGCAGTTGCAGCGGGTGGCCGGCGTGCAACCCGAAGCGTGGGCTGCCCCCCTGAGCGGGCCGGAATTCGGCTACCGGCGCCGCGCCCGTGTGGCCGTGCGCTGGGACGTCAAGGCGCGTCAGCTGGAGGTGGGCTTCCGCGCCGAAGCCAGCCAGGACATCATTGCCATCGACGATTGTGCAGTGCTGGTACAACCCTTGCAGTCCATTTTGCGCCACTTGCCGACGGTGCTGCGTTCGTTGAGCAAGCCGCAGGCGCTGGGCCATGTAGAGCTGTTCAGTGGCACCGCCGAGGCGGTTCTGGTGCGCCACGTTGCGCCGTTGCCGGCTGAGGACCAGGCCAGGTTGCAAGCGTTCTGCGAGCAGGCCAACGCCCAGCTATGGCTGCAGGGCGAAGGTGAGCCGGCGCCCGTGGACCCAGCGGCGCAGTTGGGCTTTGCCCTGGCACCTTGGCAGCTGGAGCTGGCCTGGCGCCCGGGCGATTTCGTGCAGGTGAATGCCCAGGTCAATACGGCGATGATCGAGCAGGCTTTGGCCTGGCTCGCGCCACAAGCCGACGAGCGTGTGCTGGACTTGTTCTGCGGTCTGGGCAACTTTGCCCTGCCGCTGGCCCGCCAGGCGCGGGAGGTGGTGGCAGTGGAAGGTGTACAGGCCATGGTCGATCGGGCCGCGGCCAATGCCCGGAACAACAATGTGCATAACGCACGGTTTTTTCAGGCCGATTTATCGCAGCCTTTGGCAGGCACCGGATGGGCCGCCGAGGGCTTTTCTGCGGTACTCTTGGATCCACCGCGCGACGGTGCTTTCGAGGTGGTGCAAGGCATCGCCCGCCTCAAGGCCAGCAGGCTGGTCTACGTATCGTGCAACCCGGCCACGCTGGCGAGAGACGCCCAAGTGCTGGTCGGCCAGGGGTACCGGTTAAAAAGGGCCGGGATTCTCGACATGTTTCCTCAGACGGCGCATGTCGAGGCCATGGCGTTATTCGAAGCGGGCTAGCTGACTGGCCCCTTGGTGCGGTTGCCACGGAAGGGCGGCCGCACGGTGATCGCCAGCACACCCGTATGGTGTGCTGCATGGAAAGGTAAAACAAAGATGGTACAGGTGAGAGTGCACCAGCCGGTCAACACCGACGGCAGTATCAATCTCGAAGCATGGTTGGACCATGTGGTAAGCGTCGATTCGGCACTGGATCGCGCAGCGCTGAAAGAAGCCTGCGAGTTTGCTCTTGAGGTAGAGAAAAAGGGCAACCCGGCCAAGCATTCCTGGGCGGATGGTACGTCCAGCTTCCAGGCAGGCCTGGAAATCGCCGAAATTCTTGCTGACCTCAAGCTCGACCAGGACTCTCTGGTGGCTGCGGTCATCTACCGCTCGGTGCGCGAGGGCAAGGTCACCCTCGCCGAGGTCAGCCAGCGGTTTGGCCCGGTGGTGTCCAAGCTGATCGACGGCGTGCTGCGCATGGCCGCCATCAGTGCCAGCCTCAGCCCACGACAGTCGCTGGTGCTGGGCTCGCAGGCGCAGGTCGAGAACCTGCGCAAGATGCTGGTGGCCATGGTCGACGACGTGCGCGTGGCGCTGATCAAGCTGGCCGAACGCACGTGCGCAATCCGGGCGGTCAAGTCCGCCGATGACGAGAAACGCCTGCGTGTCGCGCGTGAAGTGTTCGACATCTACGCGCCGCTCGCGCACCGCCTGGGTATCGGTCACATCAAGTGGGAGCTGGAAGACCTGTCCTTCCGCTACCTGGAGCCCGACCAGTACAAGCAGATCGCCAAGCTGTTGCATGAGCGGCGGCTGGACCGCGAGCGCTTCATCAGCGACGTGATGAACCAGTTGCAGAACGAGTTGCTCGCCACTGGCGTAAATGCCGACATCAGCGGTCGGGCGAAACATATCTATTCGATCTGGCGCAAGATGCAGCGCAAAGGCCTGGAGTTCAGCCAGATCTACGACGTGCGTGCGGTGCGCGTGCTGGTGCCGGAAATCCGCGACTGCTACACCGCGCTGGGCATCGTGCACACCTTGTGGCGGCATATTCCCAAGGAGTTCGACGACTACATTGCCAACCCCAAGGAGAACGGCTACCGCTCGTTGCACACTGCGGTAATCGGCCCCGAGGGCAAGGTGCTGGAGGTGCAGATCCGCACCCACGGCATGCATGAAGAGGCCGAACTTGGGGTATGCGCCCACTGGCGCTACAAGGGCACCGACGTCAAGCCCAGCTCCAACCACTACGAAGAAAAGATTTCCTGGTTGCGCCAGGTGCTGGAATGGCACGAAGAGCTGGGCGACATCGGTGGCCTGGCCGAGCAGTTGCGGGTCGACATCGAGCCTGACCGGGTTTATGTGTTCACCCCCGACGGCCACGCCATCGACCTGCCCAAAGGCGCCACGCCACTGGACTTTGCCTACCGCGTGCACACCGAGATCGGCCACAACTGCCGCGGCGCGAAGATCAACGGCCGTATCGTGCCGCTGAACTACAGCCTGCAGACTGGCGAGCAGGTGGAGATCATCACCAGCAAGCACGGCAACCCCAGCCGTGACTGGTTGAACTCCAACCTGGGCTACGTGACCACCTCGCGGGCGCGGGCCAAGATCGTCCACTGGTTCAAATTGCAGGCCCGCGACCAGAACGTTGCTGCCGGCAAGACCTTGCTTGAGCGCGAGCTCAGTCGTCTGGGCCTGCCGCAGGTTGATTTCGAACGCCTGGCCGAGAAGACCAACGTCAAGACCGCCGAGGACATGTTTGCCGCGCTCGGTGCTGGCGACCTGCGCCTGGCTCATCTGGTCAACGCTGCCCAGCAGTTGCTGGAGCCTGAGCGTATCGAACAGATCGAACTGGTGCCGCGCAAGCCTACCGGGCCGCGTACCGGCAAGCGTGGCGACATTCAGATCCAGGGTGTCGGCAACCTGCTGACACAGATGGCCGGCTGCTGCCAGCCGCTACCGGGCGATGCCATTGTCGGTTACATCACCCAGGGCCGTGGCGTGAGCATTCATCGCCAGGACTGCGCCTCGGTACTGCAGCTGGCGGGCAAGGAGCCAGAGCGCATGATCCAGGTGAGCTGGGGGCCGATCCCGGTGCAGACCTACCCGGTCGACATCGTCATCCGTGCCTACGACCGCCCGGGCCTGCTGCGCGATGTGTCGCAGGTGCTGCTGAACGAGAAGATCAACGTGCTGGCGGTGAACACCCGTTCAAACAAGGAAGACAACACCGCGCTGATGTCGCTGACCATCGAGATTCCAGGCCTGGACGCGCTGGGGCGCCTGCTGGGGCGGATCTCGCAGTTGCCGAACATCATCGAGACGCGGCGTAATCGTACCCCTTGAGACCGGGGCGCCAGCTTCGCGGGCTTGCCCGCTCCCACAGGATGGATGCAGGTTTCGAAATCTGCACCGTACCTGTGGGAGCGGGCAAGCCCGCGAAGAAGCCACCACCGAAGGACCTGCCTGTATGACCTACACCCTTGACGACCTGCTGCACCTCATGGCCCGCCTGCGCGACCCGCAGTACGGCTGCCCGTGGGACCTGAAGCAGAACTACGCCAGCATCGTCCCGCACACTATCGAAGAGGCCTACGAGGTCGCTGACACCATTGAGCGTGGTGATTTCGAGCACTTGCAAGGCGAGCTGGGCGACTTGCTGTTCCAGGTGGTCTACTACAGCCAGCTGGCCCGCGAAGAAGGGCGTTTCGAGTTCGATGGCGTGGTTGACAGCATCACCCGCAAACTCATCCGCCGCCACCCGCACGTATTCCCCACTGGCGAGCTGTACGCGCCGGTGGACACGCCCAGCCTGAACGAAGCCCAGGTCAAGTCGCGCTGGGAAGAAATCAAGGCCGAAGAGCGCGCGGAGAAGAGCCAGCCCGAACAGCTGTCGCTGCTTGATGACGTGCCGGCAACCTTGCCGGCGCTGTCGCGGGCAGCCAAACTGCAAAAACGTGCGGCCACGGTCGGTTTCGACTGGCCGGCGGCGTTGCCGGTGCTGGACAAGGTCCGCGAAGAGCTGGATGAAGTGCTGCAGGCCATGGCCGACGGCGACGCCGATGCGCTGGAAGATGAAGTCGGCGACTTGCTGTTTGCTGCGGTCAACCTGGCCCGCCACCTCAAGCAAGACCCAGAGCATGCGCTGCGCCGCGCCAATCGCAAGTTCGAACGACGTTTCCGTTTTATCGAACAGGCATTGCGCGACAGTGGCCGCCCCATTGAAGATTGTGACCTTGACGAGCTGGATGCCCTTTGGGGGGAAGCCAAACGTCAGGAAAAGAACCTGCCCAGCTGCGGCTGAGCTGTTGCATAAGTGAGTGAATATTCATGAGCCTTTCCCTTCGCGACCAATTGCTCAAAGCCGGTCTGGTCAACCAGAAACAGGTCTCGCAGACCAACAAAGCTGAAAAGAAACAGAAGCGCATGGAGCACAAAGGCCAGGTCGAAGTCGACGACAGCCAGCAGCGCATGGCCAAGGAAGCCATGGCTGAAAAAGCCCGGCGTGACCAGGAACTGAACCGCCAGCAGCAGGAAAAGGCCGAGCAGAAGGCCCGTGCCGCGCAGGTCAAGCAACTGATCGAGGCCACTCGCCTGCCCAAGCTGAGCACCGAGGATTACTACAACTTCGTCGACGACAAGAAGGTCAAGCGCATTGCCGTCAACGCCCTGATGCGTACCAAGCTGAGCAACGGCGCGCTGGCCGTGGTAGCCCATGCCGGTGGTTACGAGGTTATCCCCCGTGAGGCCGCCCTGAAGATCCAGGAGCGCGACCCTGGCCGTATTCTGCTGCTCAACAGCCATGTCGAGGAAACGGACGAAGACGACCCGTACGCGGCTTACAAGATCCCTGATGATCTGATGTGGTAAACACGAAAACCTCGCCTTGGCGTTAATGCGGTTATTCAAGATCGCAGGGCCGCTCTGCGGCCCTTTCGCTGCACACGGTCGCTCCCGCGGCCATCGTGACACGCGCGTTCTCAAGAGGGCGCTGGCTTTACCCGAAAGGGTTCGCCGCTCACTGAACCGGCGCGGTTAGTCACTTGCACTATCGTCTTGGTTCCCTCCGTTCGTCGGACATTTCCTAGGGTTCCGGCACAACGGCTAGCCTCCAGCTTAGCGTCAGGGATAGCGCTGAACATTCGGTCCAGGAAGGGCCACTACGCCTCGTCGTCCCGACGCTTTATCTGCTGAGGAGACGACAATGAAAATAACCCTGAAACGGTTGGCGTGCCTGGGTGCGAGCTTCACCAGTGCGTTCGCCATGGCCGATGCGGCCAGTCCGCCGGTGCTGTCACCTGCGATTCCCTTCGATGTCACCGCCAATCCCCCCTTCACCCTGGACAACCTGCAACACGATTTCGACGTGCTGTCGTGGCAAACCTTCGTCGCCCTGAACTGGCCCGCCAACGCCGACGGCAGTGCCAACACCTCGGCGAAGATCGGCGCGCCCGGCAAGACGGTGTGGGAATCGTGGAAAGAAAGCTACGAGATCTTCCTGCCCAAGGGTCAGAAGCCCGTCGCCTGGGACCAGCAGGCGCCAGTGCCCGCGGCCTGCCAAGGCAAGGGTGACTTGCCGGTGCTGCAACAGATGGGCAAGGTCGCCGGCGTGCTCGATGAGTTCATCCAGCCGTTCAAGACCGGCCCGCTGGTTGACCAAAGCGGCACCTACACGCGCAACGCCATCATGGTCAACCAGCCGATGTTTGATGACATCGTCAACAATGGCCTGTACAGCAAGGAGGGCCAGCAAGCGTTCCTGAGCAAGGCCGACAACCGCATCGCTTTCGCCTGCGGTTCGCAAAAGGCCCAGCAGGTCGGTGCGATCATGGTCAAGTCGGCCTGGAAAGTGCTCGATGGCAGCGACAACCCGCAGGAGTTCCACGCCGTCGACGCGCTGGTCTACACCCCCGGCAACGCCGACCCGAACAAGGGGGCAGTGATCCCCGAATCGTGCAATGCGCAGAAGGTCGGGCTGGTAGGCCTGCACATCGTGCACAAGACCGAGGGCGCACCGCAGTGGGTATGGTCGACGTTCGAGCACGTGCGCAACGTGCCGGAAAAGACCACGCCAGTGAACGAGCGCAAAGGGCCCTACCTGTTCTACGACGCCCAGGCCAGCGACCGCCCGGTGAACGAGCCGCCCGCGCCACCGTGGGACCCGTCGAAGAAGGCCATCCCCTCGCAGATCGTGCGTGAAATTCCCATCACCGCCGCCACCCAACAGCTCAACGCGCAGTGGCAAGGCGCGCTCAAGGGCACGGTGTGGGCCAACTACCACCTGATCAGCACCCAGTGGCCCACCGACCCGGCCGATGACTGCCAGGTGCCGTCGCCGACCAACCCGCTAGGTACGCCTGCGCCGAACTTCCTGGCCAACGCCACCCTGGAGACCTACAACCAGGGCACCACCCCGCAGGCCTCGTCCAGCTGCATGGAGTGCCACAACAACGCGACCACCCGCGTGACCCAGTCGCCACGCACCAGCTTCGCCGATTTCACTTTCCTGCTTGAACGTGCCCAATCCACCGGCGCCAAGGAGTGATGCCATGAGCGACCAGAACCTGCAAAACTTCATCGGCCTGTCCGCCGTACTCACTGGCCTGTCGGCCAAGCTGCTGGCGCCTTCCGTCGACCCGATCAACCTGCCGCCGGTGTTCTTCGCCACCGCCCAGCAAGGCATGGGCCTTGAGGCGTTCAGCAGCCTGCTGGAGCTGTACGCCAGCATCCAGAGCCAGCCGCCCGCGCAAATCGCCAGTGCCGTGCTCGCTAACGCGAACCCGCAAATCGCCCAGGGCGCCCGCTCGATCATGAAGCTGTGGCTGCTCGGCAGTTGGTATCAACCCTACGACCTGGGCAACGCCCGCACGGGTGACACGCGGGTAGTCTCCGACCAGGCCTACAAGGAAAGCTGGGCGTGGAAGATCGCCCAATCTCACCCCATGGGCTACAGCCAGTTCCACTTCGGATATTGGGGGGAGCAGCCACCGACCCTCAAGCAATTCACCGGTGTCGACGCCAAGGAAGGGCAGCAGCCATGAGCAATGTACAAACCCAGAACATCGAAACTGCCGATGTGATCGTGGTGGGCGCCGGCATGGCCGGCAGTGTCATGGCCTACCAGTTGGGCCTGGCCGGGTTGAAAGTGCTGGTGCTCGAATCGGGCCCGGCCATTCCGCCCAATCGCAGCGAGTACCTGGAGCGCTTCTACACCGCGGTGCTCAAGGCGCCCGAGTCGCCGTACCCACCTGAGCAGAGCGAGCAGACCCCGGCCACGCAGTTCGCGCCACGGGCGACCATCCAGGACCTGATCACCGCGGGTAGCCAAGACCCGAACAAGGCGCAGAAAAGCTACCTGGTGCAGAAGGGGCCGCACCTGT
The DNA here is from genome assembly GCF_043106005.1 of Pseudomonas sp. GLN_2. Taxonomy (NCBI): domain Bacteria; kingdom Pseudomonadati; phylum Pseudomonadota; class Gammaproteobacteria; order Pseudomonadales; family Pseudomonadaceae; genus Pseudomonas; species Pseudomonas sp. GLN_2. Next base: position 99,985 of record NZ_JBICMC010000079.1, read on the forward strand.
TCGCCAGCACCTACGAGCGGGTAGGCGGCGGCACCATGTGGCACTGGATGGGCACGGCCCTGCGCCTGTTGCCCAACGACTTTCGCATGCGCACTGCGTACAACGTCGGGGTCGACTGGCCGATCAGTTACGACGACCTGCAGACTGCCTACTGCCGCGCCGAGGAAGAGATGGGCGTGTCCGCCGATGTCGCCTCGCAGACTTACCTGGGCGTGACCTTCCCGCAGGGCTACAAATACAGCATGCATGGCATCCCGCCGTCGCTGGTCGACCAGGGTCTGGGCAAGCACGTCACGGGCACCGTGTACCAGAGCCCGGAGAAGGGGCCCGACGGCAAGCCGTACCCAGGTGTCACCCTCAACGTCCGGCAGACCCCGGCCGGGCGCAACTCGCAGAATGACAACGGCCGCCGGGTGTGCGCTGGCAACACCAGCTGCACGCCGATCTGCCCGATCCAGGCCAAGTACGACGCCACCGTGACCATGGCCAAGGCACTGGATACCGGCAACGTGCGCATCCTCTACCAGACCGTGGCGAGCCAGGTGCAGGTCGATGCCAATGGGGTCACGGGCATCGATTTCATCCAGTACCAGAACAATGGTACGCGCCAGAACGGCACGGCCCAGGGCAAACGCTACGTGATCGCCGCCCATGCGATCGAAACACCGAAGCTGCTGCTCAACTCCATCGGCCCGAACAGCCCTAAAGGGGTCGCCAACAGCAGCGGCCAGGTCGGCCAGGCGTTGGCTGACCACCCGGTGTACCTGGCCTGGGGCCTGATGCCCGAAGGCAAGCCGCTGTTCCCGTTCCGTGGGCCGTTGTCCACCTCGGGGATCGAGGACATGCGCGATGGCCCGTTCCGCAGCCAGCGTGCCGCCTGGCGTATCGAAATCGGCAACGAGGGCTGGAACTGGTCGGTGAATGACCCCTACACCTCGGTCTGCGATTTCATCGACGGCACCAACCACGGCGGCGCTAACCCCAACAAGCTGGCGTTGTCCGGCCAGGCGCTGGTGCAGCAGCTCAACAGCGTACTGACCCGCCAGTTCCGTCTGGGCTTCTTGGTCGAGCAGGTGGAAAAAGACCCCGACAAAGCGCTGTGCCGGGTGGAGAGGAGCACGGAGTTCACCGACGGCCTGGGCCTGCCTCGGCCACAGATCACCTACGAACTGTCCGACTACACCAAGGAGGGTTTCAAGCAGGCGCGCCTGGCCGCCACGCACATCATCACCGAGCTGATGGGCGCCACCGAGCTGACCGACCTGAACCCTAAGCTCGAGCCCGGCTCGCAAACGGTGTTCGAGTACGACGGCCAGAACTACGCGTTCTACGGTGCTGGCCACCTGATGGGCACCTACCGCATGGGCTCGGACCGTACCAGGTCGGTGGTGGACAAGGACCAGCGCAGCTGGGACCACCCCAACCTGTTCCTGGTCGGCGACGGCGTGTTCCCCACTACCGGCACTGCCAACCCGACCTTGACCATCACTGCGTTGACGTTCCAGGCCGCCGACGTGGTGGCCAGCGACCTGCTCAAACGCACCGTGCAGGTGCAGGCCAACCAGGCATGGCAGGGCACGGGCATGCAGGTCAATGGGCAGAGCTGGCAGTTGGCGGTATGTACGGGCGGGCAGTGGACGGCGAACCCGGCCACCGGCATGGTTGGCGCGGCAGGTAACCCAAGGTTGATCGCCAAGCCCGGCTATGCCTTGCCTGGTCAGCCGGAAGGGGCGTTGATCGGGCGTATCGGCAACAGCGGTGTGCCGTTCCTGGTCGGCAACCAGGTGCAATTGCCGCGTGGCCAGCAAGGTGAGCTGCAGTTGTGCATCAATGACGACCTGGACGGGCGTTACGGGGCTGGCCTGAGCGATAACCTGGGCAGCCTTTCGGTAGAGGTGCGTTTCGGGGCGGTGTAGGCCCTGACATGGCAACCCCACAATGCTCCGGCAATGCCGCAGTATTGTGGGGTTGCTACTCAGCCCTGGTGAGTCAGGGGTTCGCCGCAATGGGCAGGGTCATTGCGTAGTGCGCTGGTTTTCCAGGTCTTCAAGCTCTACGCGGTATTGGTGTGCTTCGTGTTCGTTATGGAACATGCCCACCAGTTGACCTTGTTGGTACACATCCCAGATCCGCACGCCAGCGGCCAGGCCTTCGTGGGACATTCTCGATTCGTCGCGTTCGGTTACTTGGACAGTCATCGGTAAACTCCACTTCTTCAAGATGGCTGCGACAGTGTGTCGCACGTCTTCTTTATAGAGTTTGTTAGCAGACTAAGTAAGTAAAACAGGCATGAAACAAGTTTCATGAAGCTCAAAGGGATGCTGCCTGGGTGGGCTTTTTCGCAGCAAAGAAAAGCCCCGCACAGGGCGGGGCTTCAGGTGTTGCAGGCAGGACGCGATCAGTTGCCCTTCACCGGCTTGCCATCGACCGTGCCATCCTGCAGCACGATCACGTACTCCTTGCCATCGGTCTCCACCTGGCGCAGTTGCACCAGCAGGTAGTCCCAGTTCTTGGCGAACCACAGCTCGGTGATGCGCTTGCTCTGGCTTGGATCGCGCACGCGCTCGACCTTCACGGCATCGACCTGGCCGGTCTTGGTGGTGACCTTTTCGGTGCCCAGTACGCGGAAGTCGTAGGTGTCGATCTCGTCGCCGTCCACCACCTGGTAGGTCATGCTCTTCTTGCCTGCGGCCACGTCGTGCTGCAGGGCCAACTGGTAGGAGGACTTGTCCAGTACGCCGCGGTTCAGTGGCAGGCTGACGGCATCGCCACGGTCGCTGCCGGTGATCTTCTTGGTGCTCCAGTCGAAGTTCAGGTCGACCTTCTTGGCCTTGCCCAGGCCGCCACGCTCGAAGTGGTACTTCTGTGGCAGCAGGGTGTCGTTGTCCAGGCGCAGGGTGCTTTGCTCGGTCAAGCTGGCGATCATCATGGAAGCCTTGAAGTTAAGGTCCCAGGTACCGTTGGCATTTTTGACCAGGCTGCGCTCGGCGGTGCCGCTCATGGGCAGTTGCTTCCAGTCGGCGGTGTAGCTGGCCGAGAAGGGCTTCAGATCAGCTGCCTGGAGGGGCAGGGCGAGCACGGCGAGAGCCAAGAGCAGGGCGCGACGCATAAATTCTCCTAGGATCGAATCAAGTGACCGCTGGCTGCCAGTGGCTGGCCGTCCAGTAATGCACCGTGTTCGCCGAGACGCAAGCGCCCTTCAGCGAACCAGCGCACCGCCAGTGGGTAGATCAGGTGTTCCTGATGGTGTACCCGCTGTGCCAGGCTTTCGACGGTGTCATCAGACGCCACCGGTACCACAGCCTGTACGACCAGTGGGCCGCCATCGAGTTCCTCAGTCACGAAGTGTACGCTGCAGCCATGCTCGGCGTCGCCAGCTTCCAATGCCCGGCGATGCGTATGCAGGCCCTTGTACTTGGGCAGCAGCGACGGGTGGATGTTGAGCAGGCGGCCCTGATAGTGGCGCACGAAGTCGCCACTGAGGATGCGCATGAAACCGGCCAGCACCACCAGGTCCGGGGCAAAGCCGTCGATGCGCGCCATCAGGGCGGCATCGAAGGCTTCACGGCCGTCGAACTGGGTGTGGTCGAGCACGACGCTGTCGATGCCGGCCGCTGCGGCGCGTTGCAGGCCGTAGGCATCGGCGCGGTTGGAAACCACCGCGCGGATATGCACCGGGCTGTCCTGCCCTTGGCAGCTGTCGATCAGGGCTTGCAGGTTGCTGCCGGAGCCCGACAGCAGTACCACTACATTGCAGGTCTTGCTCGGCATCAGTGTGCCTTGAGGTTCTGCAGCTCGACCTGGGCAGCGCCTTCGGCGGCTTCGGCGATGTGGCCGATTACCCACGGTTGCTCACCGGCGGCGCGCAGTTCGTTCAGGGCGGCTTCGACCTGGTCCTGGGCCACGCAGATGACCATGCCCACGCCGCAGTTCAGTACGCGGTGCATTTCGTGCTCGTCGACGTTGCCTTTTTCCTGCAGGAAGTCGAACACTGCCGGGCGCTGCCAGCTGGCCACGTCAACCACGGCCTGGGCGTTTTTCGGCAGTACGCGCGGGATGTTGTCCAGCAGGCCGCCGCCGGTGATGTGGGCCATGGCCTTGACGGCGCCGGTGTTCTTGATCAGCTGCAGCAGCGGTTTGACGTAGATGCGGGTCGGCGCCATCAGCAGGTCGGTCAGCGGCTTGCCGTCCAGCTGGGTGTTCTCGATATCGGTAGCCGACACTTCGAGGATCTTGCGGATCAGCGAGTAGCCGTTGGAGTGCGGGCCCGAGGACGGCAGGGCGATCAGCGCATCACCGGTGGCAACCTTGGAGCCGTCGATGATTTCGGCCTTTTCCACCACGCCTACGCAGAAACCGGCCAGGTCGTAGTCTTCGCCTTCGTACATGCCAGGCATTTCGGCGGTTTCACCACCGACCAGCGAGCAGCCGGCCAGTTCGCAACCGGCGCCGATGCCGGTGACCACGGTGGCGGCCACGTCAACGTTCAGCTTGCCAGTGGCGTAGTAGTCGAGGAAGAACAGCGGCTCGGCGCCGCAGACGACCAGGTCGTTGACGCACATGGCGACCAGGTCCTGGCCGATGCTGTCGTGCTTGTTCAGGTTCAGCGCCAGGCGCAACTTGGTGCCGACGCCGTCGGTGCCGGAGACCAGCACCGGCTGTTTGTAGCCGGCCGGGATCTCGCAGAGGGCGCCGAAGCCGCCCAGGCCACCCATGACTTCAGGGCGTGCGGTGCGTTTTGCCACGCCCTTGATGCGTTCGACCAGTGCTTCGCCGGCGTCGATGTCTACACCGGCGTCCTTGTAGCTCAGGGAGGGTTGCTTGCTCATTGATCCAGGCCTTTAGGAGGGAGGGATTCTTAAAAACGACCATGACGGCCAAGGCCGGCTGATAAGCGGCGGCGGTCTGAAACGTCAGTGGTCTGTGAAGGCGCGCGATTTTATCAGGGTTGCCGGGCAGCGGCCATCCTCAGGCCGACGGGCAGGGCGGTAATTGTTGAAAAAAGCTCGAGGGTGGTTGATGCGGTTGCATGTGTATAAGCTGCAAGCAACGAGCTTGCGGCTGCACGACAATGCAGCCTGGCGCTCGGCCTGCTTTTTCTTGCAGCTTGAAGCTTACGGCTTGAAGCTCGACTGGACAGGAATCCTCCATGCGTTTGTTCAATATTCTGGCAGCCGGTTGCCTGGCCCTGATCTCGGCCACGGCCCAGGCTGAAAATGTCTCCGGCCTTTATCAGGTGCGCGAGCCGGTCACCGGGCCGGGCGCCGAAGCCCGTACCGCAGCCACAGTCAAAGCCCTGGACACGTTGGTGCAGCGTCTGACCGGTGACCCAAAGGCTGTGCAGAGCCCTGCATTGGCCGAGCTGCGCAAGGACCCACAGCAGATCATCAACCAGGTGGGCAGCGAAGCCGGCCCGCCCGAGTCGGTCGTGGTCGAGTTCGACCCCGGTAGCACCGAGCGGGCTTTGCGCAAGGCTGGCCTGGCTTTGTGGGGCAGTAACCGGCCCTCGATACTGGGGTGGTGGTTGAACGACACCGTTGAGGGCAGCAACCTGGTCGGTGATGGCCAGGCCAGTGCCCAACCCCTGCGCCGCGCCGCCCAGCACCGTGGTCTGCCGTTGCGCTTGCCGCTGGCCGACTTGCAGGAGCAGCTGGTCGCCAATGCCAAGCAGATCGAAGGCAACGATCCGGCGCCGCTGCGCGACGCTTCCGAGCGCTACGGCGCCGATGCTTTGCTGGCGGTACATGCCCAGGAAGCCGACGGCAAGTGGCAGGGCAAGTGGCAGCTGTGGCTGGGCGACCAGCGTGAGCAGGGCACTGCCGAGGGCGCCGACCAGGCCGCCTTGGCTGACGCGGTGATGATGGCGGTAAGCAGCCGCCTGGCGCCGCGCTACGTTACCCGGCCGGGTGCCAGCAGCCAATTGCAGGTGCAAGTGCAGGGCATGAACCTGCAGCGCTATGCCGAACTGGCCCGCGTGCTGGAGCCCTATGGCCCACGCTTGCAGGCGGCTGAAGGCACTACCCTGACCTACGGGGTTACGGGCAATCGTGAACAGCTGCGTGCCCAGCTTGGCCTGGCCAAGCTGCAGGAAGTGCCGGTCGAGCAGGCACCGCCAGCACCGGCCACGCCAGCACCGGCCACGCCAGCACCGGCAGTGGATGCCGCAGCCGCGCAGCCCGCGCCTGCGCAGCCAGCACCCAAGCCGTTCGACGGCTTGCGTTTTCGCTGGTAAGGGGCGCTTACCGTGACTGACATGCGTCGCTGGATCTGGCTGGGCGCTGCACTGCTGATCGCTGTGCTGCTTTATAGCCTGCACAATATTCTTACGCCGTTCCTGGTCGGCATCATGCTGGCCTACCTGGCCGACCCGCTGGTCGATCGTCTCGAGCGCCTGGGGCTTTCGCGTACCTGGGGTGTGGTGGTGGTGTTCGGCCTGTTCACCCTGTTGCTGTTGGCGTTGTTGCTGGTGCTTGTGCCGATGCTGGCCAAGCAGTTGGTGCGCCTGTACGAGCTGGCGCCGCAGATGCTCGACTGGCTTGAGCATGTCGCGCTGCCGTGGGTACAGGGCCGCCTTGGCCTGGCCGATGGTTTCTGGAAGTTCGACAAGATCAAGGCCGCCATCGGCGCGCACATGGGGCAGACCACCGATATCGTCGGCATGCTGCTGTCCCAGGCCACCGCCTCAAGCCTGGCGTTGGTGGCCTGGCTGGCCAACATGGTGCTGATTCCGGTAGTGGGCTTCTATCTGCTGCGCGATTGGGACTTGATGATGGGCAAGCTGCGCGGCCTGCTGCCGCGCCAGCGTGAGCCGCAAGTGATGGGCCTGGCAGGTGAATGCCATGAAGTGCTGGGGGCATTCGTGCGCGGGCAACTGATGGTGATGCTGGCCCTGGGCGTCATCTATTCAGCCGGCCTGATGCTGGTGGGGCTTGAACTCGGTCTGCTGATCGGCATGCTTGCAGGCCTTGCGGCCATCGTGCCGTACATGGGCTTCATCATTGGCATTGGTGCCGCGCTGGTAGCTGGCCTGTTCCAGTTCGGTGGCGACCTGTATCCGATGCTGGGCATCGTTGCGGTGTTCATGGTTGGGCAGGCGTTGGAGGGTATGGTGCTGACCCCCCTGCTGGTGGGCGATCGCATCGGCCTGCACCCGGTTGCGGTGATCTTTGCCATCCTCGCCGGGGGTGAACTGTTCGGCTTCACCGGTGTGCTGCTGGCGCTGCCGGTGGCGGCGGTGATCATGGTGCTGCTGCGGCATGTGCATGCCCTGTACAAGGAATCGGATATGTACGCCGGGAACATCGACCCGGAGCTTTGAACACCCCGTGTTTCGTCTTGAGCTGTTTCGCGCCCGCGAAATTGAGCGCCGCCTCGCGGCGCCCGATCTCGCGGGCGCTGAGCACGGTTTGTCCTGCATCCGTCGTTCGCTTGTGCAGCGCAACTTGTTGATTTTGCTTGCCCTATCTGCAGTCGAGATTGTGCGCCCCGCGTTGCGGGTATAGACTTTGCAGATTGTTCACCAAAGGCCCCCAGCGGTCCCGTCGACCGCCCGCGAGCATGAAACCACCGATCCAGTTGCCCCTGGGTGTGCGCCTGCGCGATGACGCCACCTTCATCAACTACTATCCGGGCGCCAATGCTGCGGCATTGGGTTACGTCGAGCGGCTATGCGAAGCCGACGCCGGCTGGACCGAGAGCCTTATCTACCTGTGGGGCAAGCAGGGTGTTGGCCGTTCCCACCTGCTGCAGGCCGCCACCCATCGCTTCCAGCAACGTGGCGAGCCTGCTGTCTACCTGCCGCTGGCGCAATTGCTCGATCGTGGCGTCGAACTGCTCGACTACCTGGCCCAGTACGAACTGGTGTGCATCGACGATCTGCACGTGATCGCCGGCAAGGCTGATTGGGAAGAGGCCATGTTCCACCTGTTCAACCGTTTGCGCGATAGCGGCCGACGCTTGCTGCTGGCAGCCTCGGCATCACCGCGTGAGCTGCCGATCAAGCTGCCGGACCTGAAGTCGCGGTTGACCCTGGCCCTGGTGTTCCAGATGCGCGGCCTGTCCGACGAAGACAAGCTGCGCGCCTTGCAGCTGCGAGCTTCGCGCCGTGGCCTGCACCTGACCGACGAAGTCGGCCATTTCATCCTCACCCGCGGCGCGCGGAGCATGAGCGCGTTGTTCGACTTGCTCGAGCGCCTCGATCAGGCGTCGCTGCAGGCACAACGCAAGCTCACCATTCCGTTTCTCAAGGAAACCCTCGGCTGGTAACCCCCTGAAAACCCTGGGCCAGAGCGGTAAAACAAAAAAGTCACATCTTTTTCGATAAAATTTGCAAATGGCCATGATAGAGGGCATAGTTTCACCCTTCTAAAGGATTACAGACACGGTCGTGCCCATGCTGAAGCGCTTCGCACCCCTCGTGCCACTCGCACTCGTGACCCTGCTTTTTGGCTGCGCGGCCCAAGGCCCGGTATCTCAGCCTCAGGATCACACGCCGATCACTGCACAATCGGCAATCAACGCCAAAGCCTCTTCTTCGTCGGTGTTCGGCGAGCCGGAAGAGCTGGCCACCGAAGATGACCTGGCGTCTTTCTCCGGCAGCAAGCCTTACCAATTGCCGGTTCTGGCTGACAGCATTCTCGAGCGCGGCATGTCGTTGATCGGCACCCGCTACCGCTTCGGTGGTACCTCGGAAAAGTCCGGCTTCGACTGCAGTGGCTTCATCGGTTACCTGTTCCGCGAAGAGGCGGGCATGACGCTGCCGCGCTCCACGCGTGAAATGATCAACGTCGATGCCCCGAAAGTGGCCCGCAATAAGCTCAAGCCAGGTGACCTGCTGTTCTTCAGCACCAATGGCCGTGGTCGGGTAAGCCATGCCGGGATCTACCTGGGTGACAACCAGTTCATCCACTCCAGCAGCCGCCGCAGTGGTGGTGTGCGCATCGACAGCCTCGGTGATCGTTACTGGAGCAAGACCTTCATTGAAGCCAAGCGAGCCTTGGCCATGGCGCCGACCAACATCGCGCGCAACTGATATCAAAATGATGTACCCTGCCGCGGCGGTGATGCTTAAAAAAAGCTCACCGCCGTGCGCATTTACAGAAAGCGTCTAATCTAAATTCTCAACTCTTTTCGGCTGCAGCGCAGCGGTCTCAGACAGGATGTTCTGGCCATGGTAAAGATGGCGCGCTTCGCATTTTTCTCCTTGGCAGCCTTGCTGGCTGCATGTTCCAGCCGTGCGCCTGCGCCGGCCCCTGTGGTACAGCCGCAGGTGACCTATAGCCAGCCCAGTCCTTCACCGATTGCCGATGACGTGCTGATCCGCGCCATTGGTCTGGTTGGCACGCCCTATCGTTGGGGCGGCAATACGCCGGACTCCGGCTTCGACTGCAGCGGCCTGATCAAGTATGTGTACCGTGATGCTGCTGGCATCAGCCTGCCGCGCTCGACGCGCGAGATGATTGTCATGCGCGCACCGACGGTGGATGTCAGTTCGCTGCAGTCTGGTGACCTGGTGTTCTTCGCCACCAGTGGGGGCTCGCAGGTCAGCCATGCCGGCATCTATGTCGGGGACGGGCGCTTCGTGCATGCACCTTCCACCGGTGGCACCGTGCGCCTGGACTACCTGTCGAACAGCTACTGGGCCAAGGCCTACCTGCAGGCCAAGCGGGTGATTCCGCAAGGGCATCTGGCACAGAACCCTTGATATTCATGCCTGTTTAGCGGCCCCTCGAGCTCGGGGCCGGTACCGGCTGCCTGGGTTCAAGGTGTTTCGCTCACCCGCCGGACCACCCGCTTCGATTGACGCTCCCGGTGCAACCCTCTAACCTTCGCCGCGTGTTTCAGGTGCCCTGCCAGCCCCGACTGGGCAGGGTGAAACTGGGAAGCCGGTGGGCGCCAGCATGGCGCGATTCCGGCGCTGCCCCCGCAACGGTGGATGAGTAAAAGGCCGCGCAGGGCCACTGGATGCCAGCATCCGGGAAGGCGCGCAGGCCAGGGCCAAGGCCCACTCACAAGCCCGGAGACCGGCCTGATACTGCCAACGGCATCACGGAGGGTGATGCGCGGTGCACCGTGGCGCCCAGCCATGGCCTCTGCGCGTTCTCCGTTTGCCTGCCTATTACCTGTCGCCGCGCATTGCCGTGGTGCCAGCCAGCGGAGAACCCTGATGAGCGAATCCACCGAACGCGACGAACGCCACCTGGCGCGCATGCAGCGCAAGAAGGCGGTCATCGACGAACGCATCGCCAATTCCCCTAACGAATGCGGCCTGCTGCTGGTGCTGACCGGCAATGGGAAGGGCAAGAGCAGTTCGGCCTTCGGCATGCTCGCGCGCGCCTTGGGCCACGGCATGCAATGCGGTGTGGTGCAGTTCATCAAGGGCCGCAACAGCACCGGCGAGGAGCTGTTCTTCCGTCGCTTCCCTGAACAGGTGCGCTACCACGTTATGGGCGAGGGCTTTACCTGGGAAACCCAGGACCGCCAGCGTGACATCGCCGCTGCGCAAGCCGCTTGGGCGGTATCGCGCCAGTTGCTGCAGGACCCAGGTGTACAGTTCGTGGTGCTGGACGAGCTCAACATCGCCCTCAAACATGGCTACCTCGACCTGGACCAGGTACTGTCCGACATTCAGGCCCGCCCGCCCATGCAGCATGTGATTGTCACTGGCCGCGCTGCGAAGCCTGAGATGATCGAACTGGCCGACACCGTGACCGAAATGGGCATGCTCAAGCACGCCTTCCAGGCCGGTATCCGCGCACAGAAGGGCGTCGAACTGTGAGTCGATCGCGCCACTGCCCCGCCGTGTTGATCGCGGCACCCGCCTCAGGCCAGGGCAAGACTACCGTCACTGCTGCGCTGGCCCGCCTGCACCGCAACCTCGGGCGCAAGGTGCGGGTGTTCAAATGCGGGCCCGACTTTCTTGACCCGATGATTCTCGAACGGGCCAGTGGCGCGCCGGTGTATCAGCTGGACCTGTGGATGATCGGTGCCGAAGAAAGCCGTCGTCTGCTGTGGGAAGCTGCTGGCGAGGCTGACCTGATCCTCATCGAAGGGGTGATGGGGCTGTTCGACGGCACCCCGTCAAGCGCCGACCTGGCGCGCCACTTTGGCGTGCCGGTGCTGGCGGTGATCGATGGCACAGCCATGGCCCAGACCTTCGGTGCCCTGGCCCTGGGCCTGGCGCGGTACCAGGCCGATCTGCCGTTCGCCGGCGTGCTGGCCAATCGGGTAGGCAGCCTGCGTCATGCGCAACTGCTCGAAGGCAGCCTGACCGAAGGCTTGCGCTGGTATGGCGGCTTGTCCCGCGAACGCGGCATCGAGCTGCCCAGCCGCCACCTCGGCCTGGTGCAGGCCAGCGAGCTGAATGACCTGGACACCCGCCTGGACGCTGCCGCCGAAGCGCTGGGCGCCAGTTGCGATGCGGCGTTGCCGCCGCCAGTCAGCTTTGCCGAGCCGGAACCGGAAGCCTGCGTTGCCTCGCTGGCCGGTGTGCGCATAGGCGTTGCGCGGGACGAGGCGTTCGCCTTCATCTATGGCGCTAACCTCGACCTGTTGCGCAACCTGGGTGCCCAGCTGGTGTTCTTCTCGCCGCTGCACGACCACGAACTGCCGGCGGTAGACAGCCTGTATCTGCCGGGTGGTTATCCTGAGCTGCATCACCATGCGCTGGCCGCCAACGCACCGATGTGCGAGGCGATCCGCGCCCACCACGCGCAGGGCAAGCCATTGCTAGCCGAGTGCGGCGGCATGCTGTACCTGCTTGATGCCCTGACTGACGTGGCCGGTGAACGTGCCGAACTGCTCGGCCTGCTGCCGGGTGAGGCGACCATGCAGAAGCGCCTGGCCGCCCTGGCGCTGCAGGCGGTGGAACTGCCGGAGGGGACCTTGCGCGGTCACACCTATCACCATTCGCTGACCAGCACTGCGCTGGAACCGATTGCCCGGGGCCTGAGCCCCAACGGCGGGCGTGGCAACGAGGCGGTTTATCGTCTGGGCCGGCTGACGGCCTCTTACGTGCACTTCTATTTCCCTTCCTGCCCGGATGCGGCGGCGGCGCTGTTGCGACCATGAATGATCACGCCTATAGCGACGCCGAGCGCGCCGCCATTTACCGGGCCATCGGCGAGCGCCGCGACATGCGCCATTTTGCGGGTGGCCAGGTGGCGCCCGAACTGCTTGGCCGCTTGCTGGCGGCCGCGCATCAGGCGCCCAGTGTCGGGCTTATGCAGCCGTGGCGCTTTATCCGCATCACCCAGCGTGACCTGCGCGGGCGCATCCAGGCCTTGGTGGAGGCGGAGCGGGTACGCACGGCCGAGGCGTTGGGCGAGCGATCCGATGCCTTCATGAAATTGAAGGTGGAGGGCATAAACGATTGTGCCGAGCTGCTGGTAGCGGCCTTGATGGACAACCGCGAGCCACACATCTTCGGCCGCCGCACCCTGCCGGAGATGGACCTGGCCTCGCTGGCCTGTGCCATCCAGAACCTGTGGCTGGCCGCGCGTGGCGAAGGGCTGGGCATGGGCTGGGTGTCGCTGTTCGACCCGCAGGCGTTGGCCGCGCTGCTGGGCATGCCCGCCGGGGCCAAGCCGGTGGCGGTACTGTGCCTTGGGCCGGTCGCCGCGTTCTATCCGGTGCCGATGTTGGTGCAGGAAAGCTGGGCCGAAGAGCGGCCCCTGAGTGAAATGCTTTACGAAAACCAATGGGGAGAGCGTCAATGAGCGTGGCCTTGCTGACCGTGGCCGGGGTGGCCCTGGATGCTTTGCTGGGCGAACCACAGCGCCGCCACCCCTTGGTGGCGTTCGGCAACATGGCCGGCAACCTGGAGCGCCGCCTGAATGCGGGTGGGCGCGGCTGGCGCAGCCATGGCGTGAGCGCGTGGTTTCTGGCGGTGGTGCCGCTGACCCTGGTGGCGCTGCTCCTTTCGTGGCTGCCGTATATCGGCTGGCTGGTTGATGTGCTGGCGCTTTACTGCGCCGTGGGGCTGCGCAGCCTGGGCGAGCATGTGTTGCCGGTGGCCAACGCCCTGCGCCAGGGCGACCTGGCGGAGGCGCGGCGGCGGGTTGGCTACCTGGTCAGCCGCGAAACGCGCGAGCTGGACGAGCCCGCGGTGGCGCGAGCGGCGACCGAGTCGGTGCTGGAGAACGGCAGCGACGCAGTGTTCGCTGCGTTGTTCTGGTTTGTGGTGGCCGGTGCGCCCGGGGTGGTGCTGTACCGCCTGAGCAACACGCTGGATGCCATGTGGGGCTACCGTAACGAACGTTTCGAGCGCTTTGGCTGGTGCGCGGCGCGCATCGACGATGTGCTCAACTATATACCTGCAAGGCTGGTGGCCCTGACTTATGCCCTGTTGGGCAAGACCCGTCTGGCCCTGGCCTGCTGGCGCAAACAGGGCCCGCTGTGGGACAGCCCCAACGCCGGGCCGGTGATGGCTGCCGGCGCCGGCGCGCTGGGCGTCGAGCTTGGTGGCCCGGCGGTGTACCACGGCGAACTGCATGAGCGGCCGCGTCTGGGCGAGGGGCCAGTGGCCGATGCCGATGCCATCGAGCGCGGCTGGCAGCTGGTGCAGCGCGGCGTGTGGCTGTGGCTGCTGATGATTTGCCTGGGGGCCTATATCAATGCTTGAACATGGTGGCCGCCTGTTACGCGCGGTGCAGCAATACGGTATTGCCCGTGAGCAGTGGCTCGACCTGTCCAGCGGCATTGCGCCCTGGCCATTTCCTGTCCCGCCGATTCCCGTCGACGCCTGGGCCCGCCTGCCGGAAACCGAGGACGGCCTGGAGGACGCCGCGCGCGCGTATTACGGCGCCCGCCAGTTGCTGCCGGTAGCCGGCTCCCAGGCCGCTATCCAGGCCTTGCCGCTGCTGCGCACAACCGCCCGGGTAGGCGTGCTGACGCCGTGCTATGCCGAACACCCTTATGCCTGGCAACGGGCGGGGCACCAACTGCTGGCGCTGGATGAGGCGCAAGTTGAGGCTTCGCTCGACGGGCTCGATGTGCTGGTGCTGGTGAACCCCAACAACCCAACCGGCCAACGGGTGTCGCGCGAACGCCTGCTGGCTTGGCATGCTCGCCTGGCGGCCCGCGGTGGCTGGCTGCTGGTCGACGAAGCATTCATGGACAACACCCCGGCGGACAGCGTGGTGGACTGCGCCGAACGCCCGGGGCTGATCGTGCTGCGCTCGTTTGGCAAGTTCTTCGGCTTGGCCGGCGTGCGCCTGGGCTTCGTTGCCGCCGAACACAGCTTGCTGCTGCGCCTGGCCGAGCTGCTCGGCCCCTGGACCGTCAACGGCCCGACTCGGGTGCTGGCCCAGGCCAGCCTGACCGATCAAACTGCCCAGCGCGCGCAGGCCGAACGCTGTGCGGCTGCCGGCCAGCGGCTGGCGCACGTGTTGCGCAGTGCCGGCCTGGCGCCTAGTGGTGGCTGCGACCTGTTCCAGTACGTGCGTAGCGAGCACGCTGCACGCCTGCATGAATTTCTCGCCCGGCGCGGCATCCTGGTACGGCTGTTCGAACAGCCGGCAGCCGTGCGCCTGGGGTTGCCTGCCTGCACGGCGGACGAACAGCGCCTGGCCCAGGCCCTGGCGGCTTATCAGAAGGAAACGGCATGACCACCCTCATGGTGCAAGGCACCACCTCCGACGCAGGCAAGAGCACACTGGTGACCGCGTTGTGCCGCTGGCTGTTGCGCCAGGGCGTCGCTGTGGTGCCCTTCAAGCCACAGAACATGGCGCTGAACAGCGCGGTGACGGCTGATGGCGGGGAAATCGGCCGTGCCCAGGCGGTGCAGGCCCAGGCCTGCCGGCTACAACCGCACACCGACATGAACCCGGTGCTGCTCAAGCCCAACAGCGACACCGGCGCCCAAATCATCATCCACGGTCGGGCGGTCACCAGCATGAATGCAGTGGCCTACCACGACTATAAAACCACGGCCATGCGAGCGGTGCTGGCGTCTCATCAACGCCTGAGTGCCGCGTACCCGGTGGTCATGGTCGAGGGTGCGGGGTCGCCGGCAGAGATCAATCTGCGTGCCGGCGATATCGCCAACATGGGCTTTGCCGAAGCGGTGGACTGCCCGGTGATCCTGGTGGCCGACATCAACCGCGGTGGTGTGTTCGCCCATCTGGTGGGCACGCTGGAATTGCTGTCGACCACTGAACAGGCGCGAGTCAAAGGTTTTGTCATCAACCGCTTCCGTGGCGATATCGCCCTGCTGCAGCCAGGGCTGGACTGGCTGGAACAACGCACCGGCAAACCGGTACTGGGCGTCCTGCCTTACGTTACCGACCTGCACCTGGAAGCCGAAGACGGTATCGATGTGCGTCAAGGCGCCAAGCACGCGCGTGTGCTCAAGGTGATCGTGCCAGTGCTGCCGCGTATCAGTAACCACACCGATTTCGACCCGCTGCGCCTGCACCCGCAGGTGGACTTGCAGTTCATTGGGCCAGGCCAGCCGATTCCGGCTGCCGACCTCATCATCTTGCCGGGCTCCAAGAGCGTGCGGGGCGACCTGGCACAACTGCGCGAGCGCGGTTGGGACAAGGCCATCGAGCGGCACCTGCGCTATGGCGGCAAGCTGATCGGTATTTGCGGTGGCCTGCAGATGCTGGGGCGGGAAGTGCATGACCCGCTGGGGCTGGAGGGGGCCGCAGGCTCGAGCCAGGGGCTCGGCCTGCTCGACTATGCCACGGTGCTCGAAGCCGAGAAGCAACTGCGCAATGTGGCCGGCACGCTGAGCCTTGAAGCGGCAACGGTAACCGGTTATGAAATTCATGCTGGCGTTACGACGGGGCCTGCGCTGGCGCAACCCGCGGTCCAACTGGCTGATGGCCGCCATGATGGCGCTGTCAGTGCCGATGGCCAGATCCTCGCCACCTACCTGCATGGCCTGTTCGAAGGCAGCCAGTCGTGTGCCGCGCTATTGCGCTGGGCCGGGCTGGAGGATGTGCAGGCTATCGACTACGAAGCGTTGCGCGAACACGACATCGAGCGCCTGGCCGATCTGGTGGAGAAGCACCTGGACACCGCGCAGTTGCGCCAACTGTGTGGGGTAGCCTGACATGCGTAACCTGATTCTCGGTGGCGCCCGGTCTGGCAAAAGCCGCCTGGCCGAACAGTTGGCCAGTGCCAGCGGCTTGCCGGTGACCTACATCGCCACCAGCCAGCCGCTGGATGGCGAAATGAACGAACGCGTGTTGCTGCATCGTCAGCGCCGGCCGGATGACTGGGGGTTGATCGAAGAGCCCTTGGCCCTGGCCGCGGTACTGCGCGCCGAAGCGGCCGAAGGGCGCTGCCTGCTGGTGGATTGCCTGACCCTGTGGCTGACCAACTTGTTGATGCTGGAAGATGACCAGCGCCTGGCCGAGGAGCGTGATGCCCTGCTGGCGTGCCTGGAACAGTTACCTGGCACCCTTATCCTGGTCAGTAACGAAACCGGCCTGGGCGTCGTGCCCATGGGCGAGCTGACCCGGCGCTATGTCGACCTGGCCGGCTGGCTGCACCAGGCGGTGGCCGAACGCTGTCAGCGTGTCGTGCTGACCGTGGCCGGCCTGCCCTTAATCCTCAAAGGACCTGCACTATGACCCAAGCCTGGTGGCGTGACGCCTGCCAACCCCTCGACAACGCCGCCATGGACCAGGCCCGCGCCCGTCAGCAGCAACTGACCAAACCTGCTGGCTCGCTCGGCCAACTTGAAGCGCTGGCGATTCAGCTGGCTGGCCTTCAGGGGCTTGAACGACCCACGCTCGATCAGGTCGCCATCACCATTTTTGCCGGCGACCACGGCGTGGTCGAAGAGGGCATTTCGGCCTATCCGCAGGCGGTAACCGGGCAGATGCTACGCAACTTCGTCGGCGGGGGCGCGGCGATCAGTGTGCTGGCGCGGCAGCTGCAGGCCAGCCTGGACGTGGTCGACCTGGGCACCATTGACGCGCAGCTGGAACTGCCCGGCGTGCGCCATCTGCGCCTGGGCACCGGTACTGCCAACTTTGCCCGTCAACCCGCGATGACCGAAAACCAGCTGCAAGCGGCCTTGCAGGCCGGTCGCGACAGTGCCCAGCGCGGCGCCGAACAGGGCGCACAGCTGTTCATCGGTGGCGAGATGGGCATTGGTAACACCACAGCCGCCGCAGCCTTGGCCAGTGTTCTGCTGGGGTGTCCGGCGTCGGAGCTGAGCGGCCCTGGCACCGGTCTGGACAACGCCGGGGTACAGCACAAGGCTGAAGTCATCGAAAGGGCGCTGCGCCTGCATGGCCTGCGTGCTGAAGACCCGTTGCAGGTACTGGGCTGTGTTGGCGGTTTCGAGATCGCGGCGTTGGTCGGTGCCTACATAGGTTGTGCGCAGGCGGGTGTCGCGGTGCTGGTGGATGGCTTTATCTGCAGTGTCGCTGCGCTCGTGGCAGTGCGCCTCAACCCGCAGTGTCGGGCCTGGCTGTTGTTCGCTCATCAGGGCGCTGAGCCCGGGCACAAGGCCTTGCTTGCTGCACTGCAGGCCGAACCCCTGCTGGCCTTGGGCTTGCGCCTGGGTGAGGGCAGTGGCGCTGCCCTGGCGGTGCCGCTGTTGCGCCTGGCCTGTACGCTGCATGGGCAGATGGCGACCTTTGCCGAGGCCGCGGTGGCGGACCGCCCGGCATGATCCTCGACTTGCTGCGCCATGGTGAAACGGAACAGGGCGGCCTGCGTGGCAGCCTTGATGATGCCTTGACCGACAAGGGCTGGGCGCAGATGCGCGGCGCCGTGGCCGACGCCGGCCCATGGCAGGTGCTGGTCAGCTCGCCGCTGCAACGCTGTGGGCGTTTCGCCGATGAGCTGGGTGCGCAGTTGAACCTGCCAGTGCAGCGTGAGCCCGCCCTGCAGGAACTGCACTTCGGTGATTGGGAGGGCCAAAGTGCCGCGCAGATCATGGAGCACCAGGCCGATGCACTGGGCCGTTTCTGGGCCGACCCTTACGCCTTCACACCGCCCAATGGCGAGCCGGTCGAGGCGTTTGCCGAACGGGTGCTGGCGGCTGTCGAGCGTTTGCGCCTTCAGCATGCCGGCAAGCGTGTGCTGCTGGTGACCCATGGTGGCGTGATGCGGCTGTTACTGGCCCGTGCCCGTGGCTTGCCCAGGGAGCAGTTGCTGCAGGTCGAGGTTGGCCATGGCGCGTTGATGCGGCTGGTGCCGGGTGGCGATGGGCAACTGGTCGAGGTGCCCTGAGATGTTGCCGTTCTGGATTGCCCTGCAATTTCTCAGCAGCCTGCCGGTGAGCCTGCCGGGCATGCCGGCACCGCGTGAGGTAGGGCGTTCGCTGCTGTACTACCCGCTGGTCGGGTTGCTGTTCGGCTTGCTGCTGTGGTTGGCCAGTCATCTGCTTCAGGGCACGCCGTCGCCGTTGCACGCGGCTTTGCTGCTGATACTCTGGGTACTGCTCAGTGGTGCCTTGCACCTGGATGGCCTGGCGGACAGTGCCGACGCCTGGCTAGGTGGTTTCGGCGACCGTGAGCGCACCTTGCGGATCATGAAAGACCCGCGCAGTGGGCCGATTGCCGTGGTCACCCTGGTCTTGGTGTTGTTGCTGAAGTTTTGCGCACTGTGGGTGCTGGTCGGGCAGGGTATCGGGGCGCAATTGCTGCTGGCGCCGTTGATCGGGCGGGCGGCGATGTTGGGCCTGTTCCTTGGCACACCTTATGTGCGACCTGGCGGGTTGGGCCAGGCGTTGGCCGAACATTTGCCCCGGCGCGCGGCGGGGTGGGTGTTGCTGGTTTGTGTGCTGTTCTGCCTCTTCTTGGGCGTATGGAGCGTGCTGCTGGCGCTGGCGGTGTTTGCCTGGTTGCGGCATCTGATGTGCCGGCGCCTGGGCGGGACCACCGGTGATACCGCGGGTGCGTTGCTGGAGCTGCTGGAGCTGGCCGTCGTGCTCGGGTTGGCCCTGGGGCTTTGAGCGCTTGATCTGGACGGCCCTTTAGCGGCTGCCTTGCAGTGCTTTCGCAGCACGTCATAGGTGTGGAGGCGCCAGTAACTTCCGGCAACGGTCCGGTAGCGCCTGCATCTCCCATGTCGGCGTATCCTCAGCCTCCCCCCAGCAATCAGGTAGGCTTCCCGTGCGTCACTGGATCTTTGCCAGTCTATTGGTCCTGTCCACCCTCCCAGCCTTTGCTGCAGACCTCATGGCGTTCTGGGACACCCCACGCCACGGCGGCAACAGCTTCAACCGGCTGCCACCCGATCAAGCCTACTTCGATGCCCTGAGGGGGTACGGCGCCACATGGGTGCGGCTGTCGTACGACAAATGGCAACCGGTGAAACGAGATTTCCTCCTTGGCAGCGCCGATACCTATGAAGGCCTGCCCGACGCCGACCTGGCTGTGCTGCGTGCCACCCTCGACCGGGCGCACCAGGCGGGGCTCAAGGTGGTCATCGCGCCACTCTCGCTGCCGGGTATGCGCTGGTCGCAAAACAACCAGGGCCAGTTCGATGATCGCCTGTGGCAAGACAAACGCTACTGGTCCCAGGCTGCGGCGTTCTGGCGAGATATGGCGCGCGAACTGAAAAGTCATCCGGCCATCGCGGCCTACAACCTGATCAATGAGCCAGCACCGGAGAAACAGGGTGGCCTGGCTGAACATGCCGAACTCGGGCAGATGCAGCAGTGGTATGCGCAAGAACAGGGCGGTGCGCGCGATCTGCCCTTGCTGTACCGGCAACTGATAGCGGCCATACGCGAAGAAGACGCTGATACGCCGATCATGGTCGATGCCGGCTGGTATGCAGGCGCAGACGCGTTCGGCTACTGGCCGGCGCCGATGGAAGACCCGCGAGTGCTGTACAGCGTGCACATGTATGAGCCCTATGCCGCAACCAGTGCGCCGAACATGGCGCGCAAACAGCCCATTGACTATCCAGGCCCCGTATCTTTTGCCGGGCAGACACAGCTGTGGGATGGGCGGCGAGTTGAAGGCTACTTGCGCCAGCCGCTGGCATGGGCCGAGGCCATGGGGCTGCCGCTTTCTCGTCTGGTGGTGGGCGAGTTTGGCTGCATGCGCAGGCTGCCGGGTTGTCGGCAGTACCTTGAAGATGTACTCGTCGTGCTTGATCGCAACCGGTTGCACTGGGCGTTCTATAGCTTCCGTGAAGACAACTGGGATGGCATGGACTACGAACTGGGTACGGCGAAGGTGCCGTGGCGCTACTGGCAGGCGGTCGAGCAGGGCGCGCCAGACCCCTTGGTGCGCAAGGCCACGGTTGAGTTCGAGCCGATCCGCAGGCGCTTGAACCCGGACTGACGCTTCTCACTCTTTCGTGAAACTTCTTGCAACACTCAGTACGCGGGTATATACACGTATCCATGCTGACCAGTGAATGCATCTGTACCCACCTGCGTCGCGCCGCCCGCGGCGTGAGCCGGCATTACGACGAAGCCCTAGCCGGCTTCGGGGTCAATGTCGCCCAGTTTTCCCTGCTGCGGCACCTGCAGCGGCTCGACCGACCCAGCATCACAGCCCTTGCCGAAGCCATGGGGCTCGAGCGCAGTACCCTGGGCCGCAACCTGCGTGTGCTGGAGGCGGATGGGCTGGTAGCACTGGGCGATGGCGACGACCAGCGTAACCGCGTGGTGCTGTTGACCGCGGCGGGTAAGCAACTGCTGCACGTTGCCCACCCAGCCTGGGAGCAGGCCCAGAAAGAACTGGTTGAACGGCTCGGGGTGGGGCAGCGGGATGAACTGGTGCGACTGCTGGAACAACTGGCCTGAATTGATACGACTATAAGCGGGTATATACCCGCAAAACCTTGCGATGTGCTGGAGATAACGACAATGACTTCGGTGTGGCGAACCAGCGGATGGGTGTTGGTGGGGGCGGCCTTGATACTGGCGCTGTCTCTGGGCGTACGGCACGGCTTTGGCCTGTTTCTGGGACCGATGAGTGCTGATTTTGGCTGGGGGCGTGGGGTGTTTGCCTTCGCCATTGCCCTGCAGAACCTGATCTGGGGCCTGGCGCAGCCGTTCGCTGGCGCCTTGGCCGACCGGCTTGGTGCGGCGCGGGTGGTCATCATCGGCGGTATTCTCTATGCCGCCGGCTTGATCTTGATGGGCTTGGCTGATTCGCCCTGGTCGTTGTCGCTGAGTGCGGGCTTGCTGATCGGCATCGGCCTGTCCGGCACGTCGTTCTCGGTCATCCTCGGTGTGGTCGGGCGTGCAGTGCCGGCCGAAAAGCGCAGCATGGCCATGGGGATCGCCAGCGCCGCCGGGTCGTTCGGCCAGTTCGCCATGTTGCCGGGCACCCAAGGCCTGATTCAGTGGCTGGGCTGGTCGGCAGCGTTGCTGGTACTGGGCCTTTTGGTAGCGTTCATCGTGCCTTTCGTCGGCCTGCTGCGCGATCGCCCGTTACCCAGTCACGGTGCCGAGCAGACCCTGGGCCAGGCGCTGCGCGAGGCGTGCACGCACTCAGGCTTCTGGTTGCTGGCGCTGGGCTTTTTTGTCTGTGGCTTCCAGGTCGTATTCATTGGCGTTCACCTGCCGGCCTACCTGGTTGACCAACACCTGGCTGCGGCCACCGGTACGACAGTGCTGGCGCTGGTCGGCCTGTTCAACATCGTCGGTACCTTCACTGCTGGCTGGTTGGGCGGGCGCATGTCCAAGCCGCGCCTGCTGACCGGGTTGTACCTGCTGCGTGCGGTGGTGATCGTGCTGTTCCTGTGGGCGCCGGTGAGCGAGTTCAGTGCTTACCTGTTCGGCATTGCCATGGGGCTGCTGTGGTTGTCCACGGTTCCGTTGACCAATGGCACCGTGGCCACGGTGTTCGGGGTGCGTAACCTGTCCATGTTGGGCGGTATCGTGTTCCTGTTCCATCAGTTGGGTGCGTTCCTGGGG
The DNA here is from genome assembly GCF_043106005.1 of Pseudomonas sp. GLN_2. Classification (NCBI taxonomy): domain Bacteria; kingdom Pseudomonadati; phylum Pseudomonadota; class Gammaproteobacteria; order Pseudomonadales; family Pseudomonadaceae; genus Pseudomonas; species Pseudomonas sp. GLN_2. The sequence goes on from NZ_JBICMC010000079.1 coordinate 121,832, forward strand.
GGCTGGCTGGGTGGGGTGGTGTATGACCGTACCGGTAGCTACGACCTGGTCTGGCAGATTTCCATCCTGCTCAGCCTGCTGGCCGCTGCCCTTAACTGGCCGGTGCGCGAACGCCCGGTTTCACGCCTCCAGGCCCAGGCTGTATGAACCGCTACCTGATACGCGGCCTGTTGGCTATTGTCGCCCTGTTGCTACTGGCACTGGTGTGGTGGGGCTGGCATCAGGGTGGGATGGCGCTGATGCAACTGGGCATGAGTGTGTGTTAGGCGCTACCCTGCAAGCTCAAGGATTGTCATGCGGGAGAAAAGAGTCATGCGTGCACATTGGTTGACGGTGCCGGTGCTGGCCCTGCTTGCCAGCACATCGAGCTGGGCTGCAGATTGCCCTGCGTTGTTGCAGGGCAGCCTGCCGGAATTGCGCGGCAAGGGGCAGGTCGAGCTGTGCGAGCGCTTTGCCGGCAAGCCGCTCGTGGTGGTGAACACTGCCAGTTACTGCGGTTTTGCCCCGCAGTTCGAAGGGCTTGAGGCGACGTACAAGGAGTATCACGAGCAAGGCCTGGAAATGCTCGGCGTGCCGTCCAATGACTTCAAGCAGGAAGACGCCGACAGTGAGAAGACTGCCAAGGTTTGCTATGCCAACTACGGCGTCACCTTCACCATGACCAAGACGCAGGCGGTGCGGGGCAAGGATGCGATACCGCTGTTTGCGGAGCTGGCCAGCCAGAGCAGTGCGCCGAAGTGGAATTTCTACAAGTATGTTGTCGATCGCAAGGGCAAGGTGATCGGTAACTTCTCCAGCCTGACCAAACCGGATGATCCTGCGTTCCGCGCCGCTATCGAAAAGGCCATCGCCTCACAGCAGTAACCAGGCTGTGCTTGCTGCGGCTTTTGCGTCTAAACGCGCGGTAGTTCAGGCGACGCAGATTGCGACTTCAGGAGGCCAAGCGCAGGCTTCCTGAAGTCGCGAAGATCAAGATCAAAACCAGGAAGTGGCTGGCTGCGGGTGACTTCACCGTGCATGCACGGTAATCGCCACCAACCGCACCACCACCGGCCGGACCACCAGCACACACACAAATGCCACCGGCATCGCCAGCTGATAGGCCTTGAGCACATTGCCCAGATACTCCGGGGTAAACCCGGCATTGGCCGCCGTGATCACGAAGCACATCAACAGTGCCATGATCGACGACATGTAGAACGCGAAAACGTAGGGGGTAGCGACCGGGTGCAATTTACGTCGACTGCGCGACCGGGGCAGATTGCTCATGCGAACTCCTGAAAGCTGAGTGGAAGCGCAGATTAGCAACCTGCACGCCTGCAGCTGTAGACCGGCAGCATTGAGTTCTTTATAAAGAAATTCTTACGAATCCAGGCGCTCCCCATGGACCTGCTCAATGCCATTCGCTGCTTTATCAAGGTGGTCGAAGCCGGTAGCATCGCCGCTGGCGCCCGTATCCTCGGCCTTAGTCCGGCAGCCGTCAGCCAGAACCTGGCGCGCCTGGAAAGCCACCTGCAAGTTCGCCTGCTCAGCCGAACCACGCGCAGCATGGCCCTGACACCCTCTGGCGCCCAGTATTACGAGCGTGTAAGGCATATCGAGCGTGATCTGGCCCTGGCCGAACAGGCGGTGACAACACCCGACAGCGAGCCTCAGGGGCGGCTGTGCATTGCTTCGACCTCTGCCTTCGGCCGCCATGTGCTGGCGCCATTGATACCTGCTTTCAGTGCCCGCTACCCCTTACTTTCGATAGAGTTGGTAACGACTGATCGTCGGGTCAACCATGCCCGTGAAGACGTAGACGTAAGCTTGCGCATTGCCCCGCAGCTCGAAGACCAGCTGCTGGCCCGGCGCATCGCCCGCATCCCGTTCATTTGTTGTGCCTCACCCGGTTACCTGCAAAGTGCTGGCGTACCTGCCACGCCCGAGGCCTTGCGAGGGCACCGTTGCCTGGTGTTTCGCTATCCGGTGGATGGTCGCTTCTTGCGCTGGGGCTTCATGCGGGACGGCCTGCGCTTCGAAGCGGAATTCGGCAGTGTATTGATCAGCGACGATATCGATGCCCTGACCCAGATGGCCTTGCACGATGGTGGCATCACCCGTCTGGCCGAGTTCATCGTGCGGCCGCACCTGGCCTCGGGGGCCTTGGTGCCGCTGTTCGAATACTGCGACAGCAGCCAGGCTTACGCCCAGACCGAGCCCATGGACATCTACCTGTGCCTGGCCGATCGCTTTGCCATGACCACCAAGGTGCGCGCATTCATGGACTACCTGCGCGAATGCCTGGGCGACAGCTGGCAAGTGCAGGCATGAAAAAACCGCCACGAAGGCGGTTTTCATGTAACGCACAGGAATCAGAAGCGGTAGGTGAGGGATGCACCGATACCGTGAGCGCTGTTCTCGTATTTGGCCTGGTAGCTGCCTTTGGTTGCGCTGACCTGATTGACCTTGGTGTCTTCCTCCCACAGGTAGGAGTACGCGACGTCGATGGTCATGTCGTCGTTCGGGCTCCAGCCGGCCCCGAGGCTGAAAATCCGGCGGTCGCCAGTCGGGATGCGCGGCGAGCGGTCGTGGTTGTTGGTTGGCGACTGGTCGACGGTGAAGCCGGTACGCAGTACCCACTCCTTGTTGACCTTGTACGATGCACCAATGGCGTGAGCCCAGGTGTCATGCCAGTTCTGCTCTTCGGTGATGGTCTGGAACGCCGAACCTGCCAGTGGCGCCGGGACATCGTTTTGCACGGTGATGTTTTCCAGGCGGCTCCAGCGCGTCCAGGTGCTGCCTGCGTACAGGGTCCACTGGTCATCCAGCTCATGGGTAACCGAAAGGTCGACGGATTCTGGCGTCTTGATCTTCAGGCTGGCGTCAAACTTGTTGCCGTTGAATGGCCCGATCAGCGGGGTGCTGACACGGGTCTTGCCCTCGAGCTCGTAGTCGACCATCGAGTGGTAGGTAAGGCCTACGCGGGTGCGGTCGGTGGCCTGTACCAGGATGCCGATGTTGTAGCCAACGGCTGTATCGTCGCCCTTGATCTTCACTTCGCCGTCGTTACGGCCCGGGGTGAACGGGTTGATCAGGCTAGAGCCCAGTTCGCCTTCGATGCGGTTGATGGTTGGGCCAAAACCGATCGAGACCTTGTCGTTGAAGGCATAGCTGACAGTCGGCTGGAAGGTGACAACCTGTACGTGGCTCTTCTTGCCCCAGTAACGCGCGGCATCATCGCTGCCGTAGTCGGTTACCAGGCCGAACGGTACGTAGATACCGAAACCGACGCTCCAGTGGTCATCGATCGGTTTGACGTAGTAACCCATGGGTACGCCAACGACAGGCACCATGTCACCATCGGTTTCCCCCCCGAGGTTGCTGCCTGGGCCCGATATGTCGGTTTTGGCGATGACGGCAGCGCCGCCCACGGTGAATTGTTCGCGCTTGAGGCGGGACATGCCGGCCGGGTTGCCGAATACGGTACTGGCATCTTCGGCAGAGGAAGAACGTCCCGCGAAACCTGTCCCCATGCTGCTGATGCTCTGTTCGTTGAGCGCGAAGCCGCTGGCGAACAGTTGGCTGGAAGCAAGCGCAACGGCTACGCCGAGGGAGGTTTTGAGCATTACTTTTTTCATTATTAGAAAACTCCTTGGGATCTCCGGGGCGAAAAGCTACCAACAAATCACGCGCTGCGCTATAGGCTCAATCGCAGGAGTTAGAGCGGTTTTGTAGGACAATCCGACCAAAATTCCATTTTTTCCGGTTTACTTGTAGGACGCGTCTCAAGATGCCTGTGGCAATTTCTGATCTATGCAGGCATGCCAGGCATGGGTGAAGTCGCGCAGACGACCCTGGGGGTTGAAAATCTGTCGCCAGATACGCGCCAGTGCCAGCAGATCGTCCGCCGCAGGCAATGGGGTGGCCTGCTCTTCGATGAGCATCCAGGCAATGGCAGTGGAATAGCGCAGGTTGACGGTGAGCTCCAGGTGCGGACCACCCAGGAAGGCATGCTGGCTGGCCAGGCCGCGGACCAGGCTGGCGAGGTCGGGGTCACGGGCCAGGTATTCGTCCCAGAGTGCCTGGTGACGATGTTCGCCGATGCGGTAGAGGCCGTGCCCGCGTCGGTCGTGCAGGGCTGAGCCGAGTGCTGACTGGCTGGCGGCGATACCCAGTAGCAAGGCTTCGGCGCTGGCGCAGTGACGGTTCAGGTAGACCAGGGTGGGTCGGATCACATACTGACACAATTCATTCGCCGCAATACCCATGATACCCTCGAGCAGGTAAGGGCCGGACGGGCGCTGGAGCTTGGCAGCTGGTGAATGATCAGGCCCGCCGGGAGCGGAAAGCACCGCTCGAGTTGAAGTGTAGTGTGATAATCGTGGTGTAAAGAGCTGTTTTTAAATCGATTACTGCCTGATGCTCCGGGCTATATGCCCTAAGGCAATTACGCCAAAAGCGTTCAGGCAGTCTTGCGATTGGATGATTCAGCGCTTGAATACCCCGGTATTCGCCGGTCACGCGGTGAGCGACTGACGCGTCCGGGCGATCACCGCCTGCAGCGGTTCATGGCGGCTGTACTGCTCGTGGTACAGGCGTTCGGTGTGGCAGGCAACGCCGTGTTCGTCTACCAAGGTAAAGCTGAAGCTGCCCTTGCGTGGGGCAACGATAAGGCACTTCAACGGCGAGAAGGCCTGGGAGAGGGTGCCAATGGCAGCCTGAATCTGATGATGAGTTTGCATATTGTTGGAGGTTCCTGCTTTAAACACGGGGGTTATGATCCGTGCATGATAGAAACGTTCCAGTGACGCCTTTATTAAGGGACGAACGAACCTGACTGGAACAGGGCAGCCAGAGGGGGCGCAATCAAATGTAGGCGCTTGGGCTGACTGGTAGGTACTTCGGAAGGCAGGCAGCACGCCGGGGCCAAGGTTCTAGGCCGTCGAGGTGGGATCCTGATCAATCTGTCATGTGATTCGTGCTTGCGCAGCGTAAGGCTGGCGAGGGAATCATTGAATGGGCCGGTCCTTGTTTCAGCAGGGACGCTCTTGGGGGGAGCGAGCCTGCAAGGACGCTTGCGGCCAGAATTGACTTTCAGCTTGGTACTAACGAGGGGCACCTTACCGGAAGCGAAGATGTTTGGCAAGCACTACGTTTGTTCAGGTGAGCCGTGCAGTATGGCGCGAATTCTCGCTGCTGGGAAGAGGGGGCAAATGGCCCAAATGCCGTCCGATGTGCCCTTTTCGTGCACCCAAATGGAGGTTTATGGTGCACTTGTTCACATTCGGGGCAGCGCTTGTAACGGCTTGGCAACACCACCCAGCAGCCTCGCCAATGCCTTGACTGCGTGGTTAAGTCAATGAAAAAAAACACTATTTTTAGCTGGTGAAAAAATCGTCAGTTTGACCAAAGCCCCCATTTCACGGGGGTTTGAGGGGTATGAGAGGGGGTTGTCCACCGAGTTATCCACAGGAACTGTGGATTGTCCCGAGCGCTTGCTCTAGCACGGGCGTGCCAGCAATGGGATGGACTGTCCGACAATCGCCATGCTCCAACAGACCGGTTGGTCATCCACCTGAAAACGTCAAGAAAAGATCATTGAATTTTTTTTAAATCCTTCAGAAATCGACAGGCCAGGGCGAAAAAAAAAGAGTAGAGTGGCGCGCCTTTCGAGTTACCAAACCTGTTGCTCATGAAGTTTCGCGGTAAACACCTTTCCAGCCCCGCTGCATCGACACCTGCACCTCCTGCCAAACGCTTTTCCCTGAAAGTGGCCCTGTGGTTGCTCGACAGCCCGCGTCTGGGCGACAACCCTCAGGTCAAGCACCTGGCCGGGCGCTTGTTGAAGCAGCCGGCGCGCCAAGGTGTGGTTGTGGCGCAGAGCCGCTTGGGGCAGATGCTGTGCCGCGATTGTGGCAACGCCCGTGACCGGCGTATAGGCCATGAGCTGCTGCGTCAGGCTGCCCGCGCAGGGGATCGGCGGGCGCAGCTGGAGTACGCTCGGCTGTGTCAGCACAACGAGCCGGAGCAGGCGCGCTATTGGCTTGAGCTTGCGGCAGGGCAGGGGTCGCAGGAAGCGCGGCGCTTGTTGCGACAGTGGTTTTCTGTCTGAGCTTTTTTGCCTGCGCGGGCCCTTTCGCGAGCAATCACCGATGTGTGTCAACCGCCGTGGTAGGCGCGGGTTTACCCGCGAATACGGTAGCGGCAGCAACGGTGAACGGCGGGTGGAAATTGGCCAGCAGGCCCGGCCCTTTCGCGGGTAAACCCGCTCCTACGGCGGCCTGTGTTCAACCCCCGATGCGTGTGTAGGAGCGGGTTTACCCGCGAATAAGGTAGCGGCAGCAACGGTGAACGGCGGGTGGAAATTGGCCAGCAGGCCCGGCCTCTTCGCGGGTAAACCCGCTCCTACGGGCGACCGTGCGGGCTTTGCCTTCAGGCTTGCGCAGCGGGCTTGCCCGCAAAGAGGTGGATGCAGGCAACACACCCATCAGGCTGATAAGCTGCACTCAATTTGCATCAGAGCGTTCGGGGTAAGCATGACAGTGGATCTGGCCAGCATTCTGCTGGGCTTGGTGGCAGGCGCAATACCCTGCCTGGTGTGGGTCATGCAGGTGCAGCGCCGCCAGGGCGCCCGGCAAGGTGAGCAGGCCTTGCTCGAAGAGCGCCTCAATGCTGCCCAACTGGCCCAGGCTGGCCTGCAGGCGCAACTGGACGCCAGTCGCGACGAGGTCAGCGACCTCAGTGAGGCCAACGCCGTCAAACAGGCCCAGCTGGCCGCCCAAGGCCGTGAGCTGGAGCTGCTGCAGATCGACCGCGACAATGCCCGTGATGCGGCCCACGCCTGGAGCCTTGAGCGCGCCAACCGCGAAGCCGAACTGCGCCGCCTGGAAGCGCAAACCGCGCGCCTGGACGCAGAACTGCGTGAACAGCAGGAAAGCCACCAGCAACGCCTGGAAGACCTGCAGGAGGCCCGTGACACCTTGCGCGCCCAGTTCGCCGACATGGCCACCAAGATCTTCGACGAGCGCGAGCAGCGCTTCGCCCAGACCAGCCAGCAGCACCTTGGCCAGTTGCTCGACCCGCTCAAGGAGCGCATCCAGGCCTTCGAAAAACGCGTGGAGGAAAGCTATCAACAAGAGGCTCGCGAGCGCTTCTCGCTGGGTAAAGAGCTGGAGCGCCTGCAACAGCTCAACCTGCGCCTGTCCGACGAAGCCACCAACCTTACCCAGGCCTTGAAGGGCCAGAAGACCCAGGGTAACTGGGGGGAGCTTATCCTCGAACGTGTGCTGGAGCATGCCGGCCTGGAGAAGGGCCGCGAATACCAGACCCAGGTCAGCCTGAAAAGCGCCGATGGCGAGCGTTTCCAGCCGGATGTGCTGATCATGCTGCCCGGCGACAAGCAGGTGGTGGTGGACGCCAAGGTCAGCCTCACTGCGTACCAGCAGTTCGTTGCCGGCAATGACGAAGCTGCGCTCAAGCAGCATGTGCAGTCGCTGCGCAGCCACGTCAAAGGCCTGTCGAGCAAGGACTACAGCCGGCTTGAAGGCCTGCACAGCCTGGATTTCGTGTTGTTGTTCGTGCCCATCGAGGCGGCCTTTTCGGCGGCCCTGCAGGCCGAGCCGAACCTGTTCCAGGAGGCCTTCGACCGGCAGATCGTGATTGTCAGCCCTACCACGTTGCTGGCGACCTTGCGGGTGATCGACAGCCTGTGGAAGCAGGAGCGTCAAGGGCAGAACGCCCGCGAAATTGCCGAGCGTGCCGGCTGGCTCTACGACAAGTTCGTGCTGTTCATCCAGGACCTGGACGAGCTGGGCAGCCGCTTGCAGCAGGTGGACAAGGCTTATGCCGCCGCGCGCAACAAGCTGTGCGAAGGGCGTGGCAACCTGGTCAGCCGCAGCGAGCAGCTTAAGCTACTGGGCGCCCGTGCCAGCAAGAGTTTGCCGGCAGACCTGCTGGAGCGGGCGCTGTCCGACGAGGCGCTGCCCGACGTAGCGGTTACTGAGCCAGGCTCAGATGGCGATTGAGCAGGGCGCGCAAGGCCGCCGGCTTGACCGGTTTGGCCAGGTAGTCCAGCCCTGATGCATGTACCAGGGCGATGGTTTCCTTGCTGCCGTCGGCGCTGATCACTACACCGGGTACCGGCTCACCCAGCCGTGCTCGAAGCCAGCCCATCAGTCCGGTGCCGGTCTCGCCGTCGTCCAGGTGGTAGTCCACCAATGCCAGGTGCGGGCGCATGCCTTTGGCCAGCAGGGCTTCGCATTCGGCCTGGTTGCGCGCGGTCCATACCTGGCAACCCCAGCGGCTCAGCAGGCTGTTCATGCCGATCAGGATGCTGTCTTCGTTGTCCACGCATAGCACGTGCAACCCGGCCAGTGGCTGGCCGCCCTGTTGTTCCACGGGCGCGCTTGGCGCCGCGGCGGCCTGGTGTGCAATCGGTACGCTGACGCGGAACACCGTGCCCTTGCCTGGCCATGAGCGCACTTCCAGCGGATGCCCCAGCACCCGACACAGACCGTCTGCGATGGCCAGGCCCAAGCCTAGCCCCTTCTCGGCACGGGTCTGGTGGCTGTCCAGGCGCTTGAACTCCTGAAAGATCACTTGCAGCTTGTCGTCAGCAATGCCCGGGCCACGGTCCCAGACCTCCAGCCACAGGCGCTCGCCCTGTCGGCGCGCGCCTAGCAGGATCGGGCTCTTGCCGTAGCGCAGGGCATTGGTGAGGAAGTTCTGCAGCACCCGGCGTAGCAGTTTCATGTCGCTGTCCACCCGCAGGCGGCTACCGCGCAGGCGGAACTCCAGGCCCTTCTCGGCCGCCAGCAGCTTGAACTCGGCGCCCAGGGTGTCGAACAGCTCGTTGAGGGCGAAGGGTTTGGCATCCGGGGTGATCTTGCCGTTTTCCAGGCGCGAGATGTCCAGCAGGTCGCTGATCAGCTCTTCAGCCGAGCGCAGCGAGCTGTCCATGTGTTGTACCAACTGCTGGGCCTCTGCGTTCATGCCCTCGGCCTGTTGCGACAAGGCGGCAGAGAAAAGCCGTGCGGCGTTCAACGGTTGCATCAGGTCATGGCTGACGGCGGCCAGGAAGCGGGTCTTGGACTTGCTCACCGCTTCGGCCTGGCTCTTGGCTTCGGACAGCGCCTGGTTCAACTGCGACAGTTCGTGGGTGCGCTCCGCCACGCGTTGTTCAAGGCGTTCGTTGGCATCGCGCAGGGCCTGCTCGGCCTCGCGGAACGGGGTGATGTCGGTGAAGCTCATGACAAAGCCGCCGCCCGGCATCGGGTTGCCGATCAGCTCGATCACCCGGCCATTGGGGAACAGCCGCTCGGAGGAGTGCGCGCGGCCCTGACGCATCCAGTGCAGCCGCCGCGCCACATGCACTTGCGCTTCGCCGGGGCCGCACAGGCCGCGCTCGGCGTTGTAGCGGATGATATCGGCAATCGGTCGCCCTACGCTGATCAGCCCGTCCGGGTAGTTGAACAGCTCCAGGTAGCGGCGGTTCCAGGCCACCAGGTGCAGGTTCTGGTCGACCACGCTGATGCCCTGGTTGATGTTCTCGATGGCGCCTTGCAGCAGGGCGCGGTTGAACTGCAGCACTTCACTGGCTTCGTCTGCGATACGTACGACGTCTTCCAGTTGCATGTCGCGCCCTTCGATGGCCGCCTTGACCACCGCGCGGGTTGACGAGGTGCCGAGCACCCCGGCCAGCAGGCGCTCGGTGTGCTCGATCCAGTCGCCATCGGCGTTCTGGTTCGGGTTGAAGCCCTTGCCCTGGCGGTAGGCAAAGCGGATGAAGCTCTGCCGTGCGCGCTCTTCCCCGACAAAGCGCGAGGCCAGGGTCAGCAGGTCGTCGATCTGCACCGCCAGCAGCGGCTTGCTGCTGGGCCGCGCGCTGGTCTGCTGGCCAATGAACCGGCCGGCCTGCCAGTGCTCGGAAACCCGTGTGCGCGACAGCACCGAAACCCAGGCGAACAGGGTGAAGTTGCCCGCCAGTGACAGCACCACACCTTGGGTCAGTGGACTGATCGGCAGGTTCAGCGGGTTGCCGTGCAGCCACGCCAGGCCAGGGAACAACTGCAACGACCAGCCCAGGCTGTGCGCGGCAATCGGCAGCACCAAGGTGTAGAACCACAGGAAAATGCCAGCGGCCAGGCCGGCGAACACGCCGCGACGGTTGGCCTGCTTCCAGTACAGCGCGCCAAGCATGGCCGGGGTGAGCTGGGTCACAGCGGCAAAGGCGATCTGGCCGATGGTCGCCAGGCTGGCGGTGGAACCCAGCAGGCGGTAGCTGACATAGGCCAGCAGCAGGATCACCACGATGGTTACCCGGCGTACCGAAAGCATCCAGTGGCGGAACGCTTCGAAAGGCCGCTCGGCGTTGTTGCGGCGCAGCAGCCAGGGCAGCAGCATGTCGTTGGACACCATGGTCGACAGCGCCACGGCCTCGACGATCACCATGCCGGTGGCCGCCGAGGCACCGCCGATGAACGCCAGCAGGGCAAGGCTCGGGTGCGCCTCGGCCAGCGGCAGGCTGATGACGAACGAGTCGGAGATCACCGTGCCGGGCAGCAGCATCTGCCCGGCCAGGGCAATCGGCACCACGAACAGCGCGGCCAGTGCCAGGTACATCGGGAATACCCAGCGCGCCAGGCGCAAGTCCTGCGGTTCGATGTTCTCGACCACGGTAACGTGGAATTGCCGGGGCAGGCAGATGATTGCCATCATCGCCACGGCGGTTTGCACCACCATGGACGGCCAATTGATGGTTTCTTTCCAATAGTCCTGCAAGTGGATCGACTGGCGGGCCTGGCTGAACAGGTCGTCGAAACCGTCATACAGGTTGAAAACGATGAAGATGCCCACGGCAAGGAACGCCAGCAACTTGATCAGCGATTCGAAGGCGATCGCCAGGACCATGCCGCGGTGGTGCTCGGTCACATCCAGGCTGCGGGTACCGAAGACGATCGCGAACAGCGCCAGTACCAGCGATATCACCAGCGCGGTGTCCTGCACGCGGGTGCCGGTGGCGTCGGCGTTGGCGCCGATCAACAGGTTCACGCCCAGTACGATGCCCTTGAGCTGCAAGGCGATATACGGCAGCACGCCGACCAGGCAGATCAGCGCCACCACCACTGCCAGGGTCTGCGACTTGCCGTAGCGTGCGGCAATGAAGTCGGCGATCGAGGTGATGTTCTGCTGCTTGCTGATCAACACCATCTTCTGCAGCACCCACGGCGCGAAGATCAGCAGCAGTACCGGGCCCAGGTAGATGGGCAGGAATGCCCAAAGCTGTTCGGCGGCCTGGCCGACCGCGCCGAAAAAGGTCCAGCTGGTGCAGTACACGGCCAGCGACAGGCTGTACACCCAGGCACGCAGCTTTGGCGGCAATGGCGTGCTGCGGCGGTCGCCATAGAAGGCGATGGCGAACATGATGGCCATATAGGCCAGGGCGACCACGGCGATCAGCCCGCTGGACAACGACATGAAGACTCCGAAGCAAAAAGGTAACGCGGTCCCGATCAATCAGTCTGGCACGCAAGTGCCGCTTCGTCAGCGCAGACGATGGTTGTAGGAGCGGGTTCACCCACGAAGAGGCCGGAACAGGCAACATCAACCCCTGCGGGTACCCAACCCATAGAACACCCCTGCCAGTATCACCGACAACACCAGCAGGTAGAAGACTGCCCCCGGCCACAGGTGTACCAGTGCAAACCCCACCATCACCGGCCCCAGCGCCGCCCCCAGGTTGGAGAGGTTCTGCGCGCCGTAATACACCCCGCGCAAGTGCTCCGGTGCGATCAGGTCGATGAACATGTACTCGGCCGGGATCACGATGATTTCGCCCAGCGTGAACACCAGCATCGCCAGGCACCAGGCCAGTACCGAACCTGCCAGCGCAAAACCCAGCAAGCCGGCGATGAACAGGCCCATGCCGGCCAACAGCCACGGCATCAGGCGCTGGCGGCTGATACGCCGGCCAATCAGGTACTGCAAGGCAATGACTGTCACGGCGTTGGTGGTGACCAGATAGCCGATCAGCCGTGCCGCTTCGGCCGGGTTGCTGGTGACCACCAGGTACTGGGACAGGTAGGCGGTGAACTGGCCGAACACCACCGCGCTCAGCACCCCACCCACGGTAAAGCACACCAGCCGGCGATCCCGCGCCAGCCCCAGCGCCACTTGGCCGAAGCCGGCCGCAGGCTTGTCCGGCGCGCTGGCCTGCAGGCTGCGATCACCCAGGCGCCAGTAAGCCAGGCACATGGCCAGGCCAAGCAGGGCAGAGGCGAGGAACGGCACATGATCGTTCAGTTCAAGCATGGCCACGCCCAGCAACGGGCCGGCGGCGTAGCCGACGTTGCTGAGGGTGTACTTGATGGCGAATACCTCGGCCCGCTCATCCACCGGCAGTAACGCGCAGAAGCCTGCCTTGGCGGCGATATCGACCACTGCCAGGGCCAGGTTGATCAACACCAGACAGAAGAAGAACGGCAGTGCCGAACGGCTGGCGACCGCGCCGACGAAGGCCAGGGCGAACAGCAGCGTACTGGCGCTGACCAGCGTGTGGTTGCTCAAGGTGTCGACCAGATGACCACCGTACAGACTCAACAGCGAGGCGACGATCAGCGCGCCCCCGATCAGCAGGCCGATCTGGCTGATCGGCAGGTGGAAATTGTCGGCCAGATAAACCACCAGGTAGGGCAGGGTGAGGGCGCGGGCGACGGTAAGCGTGAAGGTGGTGGTGAGCAGCAGGCGAACGGTGTGCGGGTAGCGTTTTATGGCGGCGAGCATTGCCACGTCCTTGTTGTGCGGGTTTGCCGAGCACAAGCATAAGCCACATGCGGTCCTCACGACACAAGGCCGTTTCGCCTACCAAAGGGCGACAGGCGGAGGATTGACAGCCCGTTAGGCTCAGGGAATACTCTCGAAAAATTCATATATATGTTTATATAACAAGACGAGAGCGAGACCCATGCACCCATTGACCGGTGATGCTCGACTGCCCCGCTACCAACAACTGCGCGACCACATGGTCGCGCAAATTGCCAACAACCGCTGGCGCCCGGGGGAAGCGATCCCCACCGAAGCAGCCTTGGCCACCGAGTTCGACCTGTCGATCGGTACCGTGCGCAAAGCCGTCGATGTCCTGGTGGCCGAAGGCGTGCTGGAGCGCCAGCAGGGCCGCGGTACCTTCATTCGCCGCCCACAGTTTCAGTCGTCGCTGTTCCGCTTCTTCCGTTTCGAGGCCGCCAATGGCGAGCGCATAGTGCCGGAAAGCCGCATTCTCTCCATCGAGTCGCTGCCGGCGCCTTCCGCGGTGGCCGAGGCATTGGGCCTGGCAGGGGAGGCAGAAGTGATCCGCATCATTCGCACACGTCTGCTCGGCGCCCAGCCGGTGCTGGCCGAAGAAATCTGGCTGCCGCGCCAAACCTTCCAGCCGCTGCTGGACGTGGATTTGAACAGCAAGGGCCCATTGCTGTACCCGATCTACGAAGCGCTGTGCGGTCAGGTGGTCGCCTACGCCGAAGAAACCCTGACCGCCGAAGCGGTCGACGCGGTGCATGGCCGCTTGCTGCAACTGCCGGCCGACAGCCCGGTGGTCGTGATCGAGCGCCTGGCCCGCGACTACGCCGGCAAACCTCTGGAATGGCGCCGCTCGCGCGGCCATGCGCAGCACTTCCGCTACCGCATCGACATTCGCTAAACCGGTCGCTTCACCCTTTTACCTGTCTGCGCCGTACTGCCACGGCGCAGTGGCTTCGCCTGCCCGTCACACCACGAATAGAAGGATAACAATCATGTTCAGCTGGTATCGCGAGATCACCTCACGGGAACGCAAGACATTCTGGGCCTGTTTCGGCGGCTGGTCGCTCGATGCGCTGGAAGTGCAGATGTTCGGCCTGGCCATCCCCGCGCTGATCGCTGCGTTCTCCCTGACCAAGGGCGATGCCGGCCTGATCAGTGGCCTGACCCTGGTGACCTCGGCAATCGGCGGCTGGCTGGGTGGCACACTGTCCGACCGCTATGGTCGCGTGCGCACCCTGCAATGGATGATTCTCTGGTTTTCGTTCTTCACCTTCCTTTCGGCGTTCGTCACCGGCTTCTACCCGTTGCTGTTCGTCAAGGCCATGCAAGGCTTTGGCATTGGTGGCGAATGGGCAGCCGGCGCTGTGCTGATGGCCGAAACCATCAACCCCAAGTATCGCGGCAAGGTCATGGGCACGGTGCAGAGTGCCTGGGCTGTGGGGTGGGGCCTGGCGGTGGCACTGTTTACGCTGATCTACTCACTGGTGCCGCAGGAGTTTGCCTGGCGGGTGATGTTCTTCGTCGGTCTGCTGCCATCGCTGCTGATCATTTGGGTACGCCGCAACGTGCCTGAGCCGGACAGCTTCCAGCGCCTGCAAAAGGAAAAGGCCATCCCTTCCAGCTTCTTGCAGTCGATGGCTGGCATCTTCCGCCCGGAACTGCTGCGTGTGACCCTGCTGGGCGGCTTGCTCGGCCTGGGTGCCCACGGTGGCTACCACGCGGTGATGACCTGGTTGCCGACCTTCCTCAAGACAGAGCGCAACCTTTCGGTGCTGAACTCGGGCGGTTACCTGGCGGTGATCATCCTGGCCTTCTGGTGCGGCTGCGTGGTCAGCGGCCTGCTGATCGACCGTATTGGCAGGCGCAAGAACATCCTGCTGTTCGCCCTGTGCTGTGTACTGACCGTGCAGGCCTACGTGTTCTTCCCGCTGACCAATACCCAGATGCTGTTCCTCGGCTTCCCGCTGGGCTTTTTCGCCGCCGGCATCCCGGCCAGCCTGGGTGCGTTTTTCAATGAGCTGTACCCGGCTGACGTGCGCGGCGCCGGGGTGGGCTTCTGCTACAACTTCGGTCGCGTGCTGTCGGCCGTGTTCCCGTTCCTGGTCGGGCACATGAGCGAGTCGATGTCGCTGGGCAGTGCTATCGGCATCGATGCCGGCATCGCGTATGGCGTTGCGGTGATCGCAGCCCTCTGCCTGCCCGAAACCCGTGGCCGTAACCTTGAATCTGCACCTGTGCCGGAAACGGCCGCTGCCGTCGCCAAGTAACCTGAACGTGTTTGTATGAGAACCATGCCCGACGCACCCGCTTTGCACCTGACTGCCATCGACAGCCACGCCCACGTGTTCAGCCGTGGGCTGAGCCTGGCCCGCCAGCGGCGTTATGCGCCCAGTTACGATGCGCCGCTGGGCGACTACCTGGGCCAACTGCGGGCCCATGGTTGCAGCCATGGCGTACTGGTTCAGCCCAGCTTCCTGGGTACGGACAACCGCTACCTGCTCAGCGCCTTGCAGACCTTGCCGGGGCAGCTGCGCGGGGTGGTGATGCTGGAGCGGGATGTCGAGCCGGCGACCTTGGCGGAAATGGCCCGGTTGGGAGTCAGGGGGGTACGCCTCAACCTCATGGGGCACGACATGCCTGACCTGACCGGCGCTCAGTGGCGGCCCCTGCTGGAGCGCATCGGCGAGCAGGGGTGGCACGTGGAACTGCACCGTCAGGTGGCGGACATTCCAGTGCTGGTGCGGGCATTGCAGCCTTACGGGCTGGACATCGTGATTGACCATTTCGGCCGCCCGGATGCCCGCCTTGGCCTGGGCCAGCCGGGGTTTGCCGAACTGCTGACCCTGAGCGGTGGGGGCAAGGTGTGGGTGAAGGTGTCCGGCATCTACAGGCTGCAGGGCTCGCCGGAAGAGAACCTGGCATTCGCCCGTCAGGCGCTGTGCGCGCTGGAAGCCCATTACGGCGCAGAGCGGTTGATGTGGGGCAGTGACTGGCCGCATACCCAGCATGAGTCGGAGGTCAGTTTCGGCACCGCTGTCGAACAGTTCGAGGCCTTAGGGTGTTCAGCGCAGCTGCGCCAGGCACTGTTGGTGGATACCGCGCGGGCGTTGTTTGGCTTCGAGTGACGTAGCGCCAGTGCTGCAACTGCTGGCAGGTCCTTGAACGCAATCTTGCGTGGCCATGCCTGAGCCGGTGCTTGCCAGTCAGCGCATTTCCCATGCAGATTTGTGGCCCGGCACGCTTGGCGAGCCTCCAATTGAAAAGCCCTCAGGACCAAGGACGATGAGTCACTCTTCGCAATTCACCTTGCTCGGCAAGCGGCGTTTCCTGCCGTTTTTCATCACTCAGTCGCTGGGTGCCTTCAACGACAACCTGTTCAAGCAGTCGCTGATCCTGGCGATTTTGTTCAAGCTCAGCCTGGGCGATGGTGACCGATCGATCTGGGTCAACTTGTGTGCCTTGCTGTTCATCCTGCCGTTTTTCCTGTTTTCGGCCCTGGGCGGGCAGTTTGGCGAGAAGTTCGCCAAGGATGCGCTGATCCGGGCAATCAAACTGGCCGAAATCGTGATCATGGCGATGGGTGCGCTGGGCTTTGTCACCAACCATCTGTGGCTGATGCTGGTGGCGCTGTTCGGTATGGGGACCCACTCGGCGCTGTTCGGCCCGGTGAAGTATTCGATCCTGCCGCAGGCCCTGCGCGAGGAAGAGCTGGTGGGCGGTAACGGGCTGGTGGAAACCGGCACCTTCCTCGCCATCCTCGCCGGCACCATCGGCGCGGGGGTGATGATGTCGGCCGACAGCTACGCAACAGTGGTGGCCGGTGGCGTGGTCGGCACGGCGGTACTCGGCTACCTCGCCAGCCGCTGGATCCCGCGGGCGGCTGCCGCCTCGCCGCAAATGCCGCTGGACTGGAACATCTTCAAGCAGTCGTGGGTGATCTTGCGCATGGGCCTGGGCCAGCCGCCGGCGGTGTCGCGCTCGATCGTCGGCAACTCGTGGTTCTGGTTTGTTGGCGCTATCTACCTCACGCAGATCCCGGCCTATGCCAAGGATTGGCTGCACGGTGACGGCACCGTGGTGACCCTGGTGCTGACCCTGTTCTCGGTGGGCATTGCCCTGGGCTCGCTGCTGTGTGAGCGGCTCAGTGGACGCAAGGTGGAAATCGGCCTGGTGCCGTTCGGTTCGTTCGGCCTGACCCTGTTCGGCCTGCTGTGGTGGTGGCACTCTGGTGATGTACCGGCTGCAGCAGCGCCGCACGACTGGCTGGCACTGCTGGGCATGAGCCAGGCCTGGTGGATCTTGCTGTCGATCATTGGCCTGGGTGTGTTCGGCGGCTTCTACATCGTGCCGCTGTATGCGTTGATCCAGGCCCGCACGGCCGAGGACGAGCGCGCCAGGGTAATCGCGGCCAACAACATCCTCAATGCCTTGTTCATGGTGGTGTCGGCGGTGCTCACCATCATCCTGCTAGGCGTGGCCAAGCTGAGCATCCCGCAGCTTTTCCTGGTGGTGTCGCTGCTCAATATCGCGGTCAACACCTATATCTTCAGGATCGTGCCCGAGTTCACCATGCGCTTCCTGATCTGGCTGCTCAGCCATTCGATGTACCGCGTGCAGCACCGAGACCTTGAGCGCATCCCCGACGAAGGTGCAGCGTTGCTGGTGTGCAACCACGTGTCGTTCGTCGATGCGTTGCTGCTGGGCGGGGCTATACGCCGGCCGATCCGCTTTGTCATGTACTACAAGATCTACAACCTGCCGGTACTCAACTTCGTGTTTCGTACTGCCGGTGCCATCCCGATTGCCGGGCGGAACGAAGACCAGGCGACATACGAGCGGGCCTTCGCGCGGATTGCCGAGTACCTGGCTGATGGCGAGCTGGTGTGCATTTTCCCGGAAGGCAAGCTGACGGGCGATGGCGAAATCGATGTCTTCAAGGGTGGGGTCAGCCGCATCCTCGAAGAAACGCCGGTACCGGTGATTCCGTTGGCCTTGCAGGGGTTGTGGGGTAGCTTCTTCAGCCGCGACCCGGCCAAGGGCTTCTTCAAGCGCCTGTGGTCGCGGGTGACCATCGTGGCAGGCGCCGCCGTCCCGGTGGAGGCGGCGCAGCCTGAAGTGTTGCGCGAACAGGTCAGCCGCCTGCGCGGCCCTCTGCGATAGGGGTTAGCTGGCGCTGACTTTCAGGCCGATGAGGCCGCAGACGATCAGCGCCACACTGACCAGCCGCACCAGGGCCATGGATTCGCCGAACAGCATGATCCCGGCGATGACCGTACCGACTGCGCCTACGCCGGTCCAGATGGCATAGGCGGTGCCCAGCGGCAACTCCTTCATGGCCAGGCCCAGCAGGCCCAGGCTGATGACCATGGCGCCGACGGTAAGGACAGTGGGTAGCGGTCGAGTGAAACCGTCGGTGTATTTGAGGCCGACGGCCCAGCCAACCTCGAACAGGCCGGCGAAAAACAGGATGATCCAGGACATGAGTGTGTCTCCATCGTTTGAATGATGGGGCCGTCCCCGGAATGGTCACGCGGTGCGTCGTGAGGTCGTCCTCACAGTGGGTGCCATGGTGCCAATCTGCGGCCTTCCGGGCAAGACCGCGTCTGCAAGGGGTTACCACTTGCAGGCGCGGGTTTACCCGCGAAGAGGCCGGTGCTGGCAGAAAACGATTCAGGCCAGCACCTGCATTTCATACCAATTAGACCCCTTGCGGAATCTCTTCACCACCCAGCGCCTCGAACAGCACCGGCAGGAATTCGGCAAAGGTCATCATCATCAACTGGAAGCTGGCATCGAACTGCTGCGCAGCCTCATCGCCACCGTCCTGCTCGGCCTGCTCCTGCAGCAGCTCTTCGAACTTCAGGCGCTTGATGACCATCTTGTCGTCGAGAATGAACGACAGCTTGTCTTGCCAGGCCAGGGCCAGCTGGGTCACCACTTTGCCAGTGCTCAGGTGCAGCTGGATCTCTTCGCCAGTCAGGTCCTGGCGCTTGCAGCGCACGATACCGCCATCTTCGGCGGTGTCGCGCAGTTCGCACTCGTCCAGCACATAGAAGCCTTCGGCGGCTTGCTGCGATTTGACCCAGTCGGTCATGGTGGCCACTGGCGCAATTTTCACCGTGGCCGGGCGCACGGGCAGCGAACCCATCACTTCACGCAGGGTCGACAGCAGGTCTTCGGCGCGCTTGGCGCTGGCCGAGTTGACCAGGATCACGCCCAGGCGCGGGGCAATGGCAGCGAAAATCATCGAGCGGCGGATGAACGCACGCGGCAGGAACGCCTGGATGATTTCGTCCTTGATCTGGTCGCGTTCCTTTTTATAGACCTTGCGCATTTGCTCGGTCTCGATCTCTTCGACCTTTTCCTTGACCGCGTCGTTGACCACGCTGCTTGGCAGGATGCGTTCTTCCTTGCGCGCGGCAATCAGCAGGTACTCGCCGCTGACATGCACCAGGGGAGCGTCTTCGCCTTTGCCGAACGGCGCGACGAAACCATAAGTGGTCAGCTCCTGGCTGGCGCAGGGGCGGGCCGGCTTGCTGGCCAGGGCGGCTTCCAGCGCTTCAGGCTCGAACGGAACTTCCTGGGTCAGGCGGTAGGTCAGCAGGTTCTTGAACCACATGAGGGGCAATCTCTCCTTAATGCATAAGGGGGGCATTATTCTCCGAGCGGTGAATTCAGGCCAGCCCTGTCAGAGGGCCAGCAGTGGCTTATGCATGAAAGAATCGCCCGATAACGCTAGGTCTTTGAAAGGCCTGAGGTTTTTTTTGCAAAAAGTTTAAAAAGTGCTTGCCAGGGTGCGGGCTGCTCCGTAGAATGCGCGCCACACCGAGAGACATGGGTGATTAGCTCAGCCGGGAGAGCATCTGCCTTACAAGCAGAGGGTCGGCGGTTCGATCCCGTCATCACCCACCACTCGATGTATAGCGCAGCGGTAGTTCAGTCGGTTAGAATACCGGCCTGTCACGCCGGGGGTCGCGGGTTCGAGTCCCGTCCGCTGCGCCATATTCCACTTCCAGGGCCCACTGAACACCCGGAAGTAACAGAGAAAGCGACCTTAGGGTCGCTTTTTTTGTGCCTGTTTTTTGGTGTTTGACCGAAGTGTGAAAAAACTTCGATAAGTGCTTGCCAGAGCGCCAAGTCG